>JACQRL010000317.1 GCA_016206485.1 Planctomycetota bacterium
GACCATAGTAGGTGAAATCAGATCTATAATTGAAAAAAGAGGCAAGATTAAATTCAGATTTATTCATGACATGATCTCGACCAACAGAAAATTGCTTGTGGCGATATGTCAGGAGCTGATAAAACAAAATCTGGGAATGAAATGGAGATGCACAGCAAGAAGCGATATGCTGGACCGCGAACTTCTGGAGCTTATGCGCGAAGCGGGATGCTACAGAATAATGGTTGGACTTGACAGCGGATCAGAGAGAATGCAAAAGCTCATCGACAAAAATCTCCCCATTGAAAAATCTATTCAGGCAATACGCACCGCAATGGAGATGAGTTACACTATCTCTATTTCGATCATAGTAGGATTTCCTCAGGAAGAAAAGAGAGACTTTATAGATACAATTAACCTGACCTTGAAACTGGTCTCGATGGGAATAAAGCTGCTTGCTGTACGCCTTTTTACTCCATATCCCGAGACACAATTGACAAGAGAGTATTTCCCCCGGCTGCAGTATGACGATAAAGCCGTGAATAACGCCAGACTCGGCAAGCTGACTGTATGGGAAGAAACACAGATAAAATCCAACCCCTATATGTTTTCCAGCTTTTACTATATACCTAATCCATTTACCCCCAGACACGTATATGATTTTTTTCTGTGGATATTTTTCTACGAACCTTATTTCAGAAATTTTTTAGGACACCTCTGGCTGAATCAAAATGAAAAGGCAGGCGCCGGGTTGTTGCAGTGGGCCGAAAGCAACGCAGATCAAATCATGAGCCGTCTTAATCCGGATAAGCTTCCTGAATCACTGCCTCTTATGGCAGATTCTTTCAAAAAATTTATCAGAGATACAATTTCAGACCCTGAATTGGCGAAATTACTTGAAAAGATGCTCTTTTTTGATTTATTGACCGCCAGAAATCTGCCGGATAGTTCCGCGCTCAAAGAACTGGCAGGAATGCTTTTCAATACACACGCAAAAACAAAAGAATCCCTTGATAATACAGCTAAACAGTTGCTGTTGACAACTCAATAGGTAATCGGCGACTATCGAGAGGAAGAAGAAAACATGGCTTAATATGCTTCAAATGCCTATTCATCTCTTCTCTAAATGCAAATGCGCGGGTCAAAGCTATCTGTGAATCATGTTCAAACAATTCTATCATCCTGTCAAAAACTGTCTGGTCGAGCGACAATGCGATATCTATCGCATTTTTAATTATGGTCTGTGAGGCATCGCAGTAATTAGGATCAACATCAAATAAGGGATTTTTCTCCAGAGATGACGCCCTGTAAATATTGCATTCCTTCATACATAGAGCATACGCCCAACAGGTACTGCAGGTTTTTAATGGTCTTAAAAAATCTGCCTTTATTTTCTCATAACTTCCGTTAAAACCTTCAAATATAGAACCTATCTTGAACTTATCAGCAGCCTCAGCTATGTGACATACATAAAACTCTCCATTTGGGGATATCTGCAGATGCTGCCACCCTGCGCCGCACATATTTGGATAATTGGTCAATCCCAACAAAATATAAGAAACAACCACATTGAGATCACCTCTGATCTTACCATTCTGCCTGCCTAACAATATTTCTTTATCATAGAGAGCATTATTCACATGCGATTTTAAATAACGTAGTTTGTGCTCTTTATTAGACTGCAGATTATTTTGTTCATAGGCAACACTCACTGACGCATAACCATCGGCGATTCCTTCAAGGTGGCTTCTCAGCTCATGATAAGATAATGGACTGTCTTCCGTGTAGACACCTTTTAAATGAAAGTGCGCGCCATGTTTCTTTAGCAGCTCCAGATTTTTAACAATGATATCGTAGGTTGACTGTCCCCCGATGAACGGTCTTTGCTTGTCATGTATCTGCCTTGGTCCATCGATAGGTATGTATGTAAGGACTTTGAATCTTGCCAGCGTCTCAGCAATTTCATCATTAATCATAGTTCCATTCGTTGCCAATGAATATAAAAACTTCTTATCAGTAATGCCTGATGTGTAATTCAATGTTTCTTTTATCGTAGGCCAGTTAAGCAATGGTTCACCTCCAAAGAACCCTATTGTCAACATCCTCGAGGTTGTCTGCTTAAGCAAAAAATCAACTGCCTTTATAGCGATCTCGGGTGTCATTTTGGAAAACTCTCTGTTGTAACTTCCTTTCGGCCCGACACAACAATACACGCACGCCATATTGCATCCATGCATTAGAGTTAACGAGAGAGAGGTTATAGAAGAATTAAACATTTCGCTTTCCGTTTCACCTGCCGGTATATATCCAGCTTCCTTCAGAAAAGAATATTCCTGCAAAAACGGTTCAAAATTCAAGTGTGTATTTGTTAGCATTCTCTCATATAACTCATCAGAAATAGAATAGAGATATCCGGTTTGTTTTACCAACGCGCCTGTTTTAGATCCAAATTTGAAAAAAATCAGATCGCTTACTTTCAAATCGCTCTAACAATCAACAGCACAGGTAGCACATGCATTTCTTTCAGCCTGTTCTGTATTTCCTTCCGCAGTACCCGCTAATATCAGGACCTGCTCAGGAGCAAGCGTTTTCAGATTATAACTTTCGATAATAATTTTCTGATATTTGTTTTTTGACTTGGGTTTAGCTGTTATGCCGCTGCTATTATCAGGAACCTTATCGCGCTCCTGACTATCTGTTGACCTGATTATTTTTTCTTTAATCAGGGTTCCAAGCAGATCTGATATGTTAGACCTGATTTCCTGATCGCTGCCGTCGAAATCGGCGGAAATTGCAGATACAAGTTCATCTTCGCCTGCTGATTTAGCCAGCAGATTCCACAGTAATATTGATGCCTCTCCCTTTATTACATAGGCATTATCAGATTTATTGTCCTTGGAAATCAAAAATACAGAATCTTTTGAATTTGATGACAGCCAGCTATCCTCTCTGCAAAACTTCTTCATATAATTATTAGTATATCGCTCAGTATACTAAAGTTCTATCGCTTAGTAAATAAATTTGATCTCCGCAAGGAGAGGTGCCGGCAGGGCCGGCACCAAACCTCATGCGGTTTATGAGAAGTTTGCTTTCACGCTAAAACTGATAGGTTAAATACAGATTAAATCTATTGGCATCGCCGTCATCCTGGTTTTTAAAAGTTGTATTCCACCTGATGAATTCCAAACCGGTAATAAATCCGCCACCGAGGTCAAATTTATTTCCTATCCAGAATGCTTTGTTAGACTCCCTTCCTCCTGTATTTAGGTCACCATCATCTGGATTATCAGAACCAAATCCTGCTGACAGCGTGTACCATTTGTATATTTTATAACCAACGTCAACCCACCCTCCTTTTGACATTATTTCATCACCTGTTGTTGTGTTAATGCCTTGTCCGACACCTCCTCTTATATCGCTAAGATTTTTCCCGCTCCAGATTTCAGTCATTATTATCCATTCAGGTGCTGGTGTGAATTTGGCGTCAAGCCCTGCCGAAGAGCTGTTGAAATCATCATCTCCGGCTATTCTATTGGTTGTTTCTTCCCATCCTTGATGTCCCCAGATCCCAAGATCGAGCATGTTTTCAACAAGAGATATCAAACCTACTCTCATCTGTATCATAGGGACGCCGGAATCATCTCCATCCCTTGCCCCGTTAGCATCAAGATCTTTCCTGTCGACCGCCCCTGTTCTTGCAAGCGCCAAGTCAAGTTGCCCTTTTGTTGCCCCCCAGAGAGCTGTTGTGTATCCGCCTCTTATCTGAGGCCTTCTGTCTCCAAGATTTCCTGTGTTCCACATAAGCGAATCTGCATTAACACTTGGAAAAAGTGGAGCAATCAAATCCCAAGTCTGCCCGGCTAATAATGTGAACTCAGAATCGGTTACTTTCAGAAAAGCATGTCTTAAACGTGGAAGCTGTCTGGATTCAGATTCTGTCCCTCCGGTCTCCGATGTCGCGCGATTCTGCCAGTCTATTTCAAACTTTCCCTGAAGTTTGGCTTTTTCCCACATCGGGATGGAGTCTCTGCTTAGGTCGAATCCAAATCTTGTCAGTCTTGGATGCATGTCTATGAATTCATCATTTTCTTTATCTCCAAGAGATTTATCTTCTCTTTTTGCAAAAAATGGAAACTGGTTGTGATCCAGCTTCGAATCGGCGTAGATTAAATCCATTCTGAGCATTCCATAAAAGCTGAGCTTATTTCCTTTGAACTCGAGAACTCCGGTGTCTTTGCTTTCCTGAGCAGAAGAGATCTCTTCAGCTTGAATAGAAGCAGTTAAATTTATACAGAGAACTATTATGGTATTTCTTAGATTCATTATAAGCCTCCTATGACTTAAAACTTCTAACTCTCAACTCCAAACTTTGAACTATCAACTAATATTTTCTGTTTGTGTAGGTATATGATGCCTTTACACTCTCATGTACTTCCCCGTCGATTTCGACGTATGGATGTATGAAAAAGTTTAATGGAGATCCTTTCTGAGGAGGGTCGAGTATAATGTCCCTGCCCATTGAAAACTCAATCCTGTTCTCATCAAATGCGCCGAAGTAGTAATCCTTCATTTCAGGTTTTTTATCTGCCTCAGACGCGTCTACAGGGATCCACTTGCTTTCTTCCTCCACATAAAATTCTGCCCAGCAATGCGCTATTGCGCCGCCGCTTGCCTCCTTTGGTATTGCAAATCCGTAAAAGAATCTTGCGGGTATTTGTGAGGCGCGGATCAACGAAATAAACAGCGAGTGATAATCTGAGCAGTTGCCTTTTCCTATCTCGCAGGCTCTTATGGTGTCTCCTTTTCCCCAACCCGGAACAGTTTTATTGTACTCCATGTGACCGAGCACATAGTCATAGATTACTTTTCCTTTTGCATGCGTTGTTGAGACTTCGCTAGTTAATTTTTGTGAGATTTTTTTAACCTCTTCGTTTATGACGCCGAGACTGTCAGGCTGTATAAGTCTGCTGCGGAGCTGTTCCGATAATCCCTGCGAGTATGACTTTACCTCATGCCTTTCGATATCCATACTGATATTGATTTTAAATGGCGGGCTTACTGCGTCCTCCGATTTAAAGTAGAGTAATGTATTGCCATACAAATTTTCTGAGCGCTGCTCATGCTTTACAGGAGCAGTAACTTTAAGATTTGATACCTGCTGGTGTGAATTATTCGGCGGAAGCGGTATCCATATTTCTATATTTTTTGCTTCCTCTGGAATTGATTCGACAGACGCATCATAAACAAAGTTGAATTTTCTGCATTTTATGCTGTCGTTGTGGCTGAGCGATGAACAGTTTGCAAGTAATGTGCAAAAAAGTGCAATCCCAGACAAGTATTTAGGTCTCATTTTAACCTCCTTTAATTTTTTGGAAATCTGCTAATTTAACTAATTAAGAACAAATCAGCGAGATGGACCCGCCACCAGGAGAAATTATCTGACTCAGCAAAACGGAAGGCTGAATCGGCTCATATTCATTATACGCTTCTGAAATATATGACGTTTCAAAACCTTGTCAACACATCATAGTCAGTCTTTTTGGTCTGTATGGTCTTATAGTCATATCAGTCGGGAAATACAACTAACGGAGATGATAGCGGGTGTTTCACCGGACTTTAAATACTGTTAGAAAGCTAATAAAACACAGCCGGAACGCGCGATAGTTCGCTTAGAATCTTATAAGGGATATACTTAACGTATATATTGTGGATTTTAACGGATCATTTTCGTCCGTATATCAGGTGATAATTTCAGTAACTTTCAACATTTTTCTTTTGCATTGAAAATCAATGAAAGATAGAATTATGCTTGTCGTGCAAAAGTTTCTGAAGAATTTTCAGTTTACTCAAAAAGGCTCTATACTTCTTTTGACTCTTGCAGTTCTTGCGCTGCTTTCACTCCTTGCAGTTGCGCTGGTTAGTTTACAGACCGTTTCCAAGATGGAGAGCAGCCGCTACATAGAGGCGTTGGAAGCCAAGTGGTTGACTCAGACAGGATTCGAACGTGCAATCGCAGAGCTTAAGAAAGATCCTTTCAGAAGTGATATGGATTACTGGGGTTCTGATGCAAATGAAAACGGAATTGAAGATCCGGGAGAAGCCCAGGATGTCAATATGGATGGCGTCGTCAGCGAAGAAGAAAAAAACATATGGAATATAGATGTTGAATGGGCGCAGAATCCGAGTCTTGCTTACATGGAAAATGACAGACTGCTGCAGGTAAAAGTTGCCCCTGTTCGTGTCAAGGATAGCGAGATTATCGGACACATTGGCGAAGCAAGCAGGGGGCGAACAGTAAAAGTCGGTGTAACAGGAATAAGTTCAAAAGGTTCCTATGCAAAAGGGTCGAACTGCTACTCACTTAAGATAAGTGATTTGCAAAGCAGATTATTTTTAAATGACGGTTTGGAGATGTACGGAGGCAATCAGTCTACAGTCAGCCAAAATCTTAAGCGCATAGTAAATGAATTGGCTGCTAATCCGGATGTAATTGGGGAAAACTCTCCTGATGATTTTGGCCAGAAACTTATCGATGCAAGACCTCCGACCGGTTTCAGATCTCGATTTGATGTCAGAAGAGCGCTTGAAAAATTGTACGGAGTTGAAAAAGGCAGGAAATATTTCAGAAAGATAAAAGATTATGTCTGTGTTAATGCGTGGGTTGACAAAAACGTTGTGAACCCTGTGCCTCTCAGTGAATCAGTATATAATGAGTATCCGGTTTATTATTTTAGAAAGGGCGGCATGGTAGATTTAAACAGAGGTCCCGTTTCTAATGTTGATCCGGGGACAAAGCCATATGTTAATTCGCAGGAGATGCCGAGCGGATTCGGTCCCGGTCCTATGACGTTTAGAAGGGGAAGGGGCGTAAATTCTGTCGGCGAGTATAGATTTAATAAAGTAGTGAGAAATGGCAGCATCACAGAATCGCTTCGATGGTTTGATTCAAAATACCTTGGAGATAGCTCTACATCAGACATACACAATGCGATTTATGCGCTTGATGAGCTTTTCCCACAGTATATTGAAACAGTTCACAGGGCTCCAATCAATGTCAACCGCGTTTCTGAGCAGTTGCTCATCGCTCTTCTGACTGATATCTCTGGTTTTTTCATTACTGAAAGAAGAAGATTTGCTCCGTATGCTCCATCGCCTGAGTTTAAATTCAAATACAATCCATATCCTGATGTTGTAAGCGGTGGTGGGATGTTCGGTGGCGGGGGCGCTTGCAGCGGCGGCGGGACATCAACTGATACTACAGTTCCAAGAAGGTATGTCGCCTGGGAATACACCGGTTATACATACGATGCCGGCGGATATGACTTTAACGTAACAAATCCGGGCTCCAATGTTAATGTTAAGTATGACGGTGATGAATATGGATACCTTTACAGAACTGTTCCTCTGAGGCCTTCCTGGAAGAAATCGACCGGGGCTTTTTCTACATCTGATCAGTATTTGGATGCGAAGAGGATTGCGAAGCACATAATAGCCTGCAGAAAGAAAAAAGACTATGAAGGAATCAATTATGAGACCCTGCCGTTCGGCGGAGAATTTAAGACCTGGAACCAGATGTACAGGTTTTTTGATTATCTTGTTGAAACTGGAATTATAAGGGATGATCGAAATATTTTTTGGAACTATCTATTTAACGGTTGGGAGTCTCCATCAGCCGGCGACTGGAGCTACGATGGAATTGCAAGTTACCCTCAGGGTAAAAGCGACCCAGCACAAAAAGAATACGCAAGCTACGCGATAGCAGATGCGCTGAAAGCAAATTTTAATCCAAACATGCATCTGAATGAAATAAATCCAAATGAAAACATGTGGATGAGGGTTGATAAAACAGATTTAATAGTAAATTCTACAGAACTGTGTTTTACACCTATGGGATATTTTGAAATAGAAAGTGTCGGAAGAATATTCAAACCTGTTGATGAGTTGAAAGAAAATCAGACTATTTTTGATGCTCAGGTTGTCAGAGAAGTCGCCAGGAAATTTTCTATCGGTGTTGTAAAAATATTTGATGTCTACAGAGAATCGACGCAGAGACACTTTATGCAGGGAACTGTTTCTGATAAATCAGGAACGGCTTCTACAAACAGCGGAGCGGGACTTGAAATGGGACCTGAGATCTATAACAGCATTGCAATCAGAGGTGAAAGCGAAAGATGCACACTTGAAGATAACTGGGCTAATTTTAAAACTGTAACAGATTACGATCTTGACGGTTGGAGGGGGTACTCACAAAAGGATCAAAAAATAGAAACAGGGTGGGGGTCAGAGTATGACGGATGGATCCAATTGAGCACGATAGGTGGTGATGAAATGGGGAACAGACTTGGGAAGTCATTGAAGGGTAAAATAATAAACACACCTGCAGGTCAGCAACATTGGCCTTTGGTTACATCTCAGGGAATTGAAGGGATACATTCTCATTTCGCGCTCGACTATAAGGCCCACTACCATGGGAGCTCTCAGATGCTTGGTGATAGTATAAGAGGTGAGGTGGGGTCGAGAGAGGTAATCAGCCCAAAAACTATTACTGAATCAGACAGGCAATCCGGAAACATAGGCCTTGACCCTCCGCTTTTTGATCCGAACTACAGGGAAAAATTGGCGACATTGACTAGCTGCAGCATGTACTGGGATGGATATGACCAGTATTATAATTCAAGCGTTACAGGGTTGTTTACACAGGCAACCAGCGGTCCGATAGTTAGAAAGTTGGATGTTAACCTAAGTGGTTACAAGAAAGTGGAGAGGGCGACAAACTATGCAGATGATCTGAAGGATGAAAGAGGGCCGTACGATGCGAAAACTTATCATAGAATTGCGAGATCATTCAGGATGTCATCTGATAATGCAAAAGGCGCAGGGTCTGAGCTGGAGCTCCAGACATACGCTCCTAGCGATTTGAGGATTGATGGGGCTTATGTGGAAAGAAACAGCGGAATAGCATATTGGATAGATGAAAGCAGGTCTATGTTTACATATGGAGGCCTTGCATCGATGTGGATTAAGCCGAGTTTCTTCCCGGAACATACAGGCAAAGTTAGAAAACTATTCAGTTATGACCGATGGCACAAGGGTTATCAGGATATGGTAATAAACACAAGAAAGCATTATTATGAATACAAAAATCCTGATATGTTCAGCCTTTTCTTTATGCCCGCACATGACGCGCCTCCTTATACGGATTCTGCGACTGAGAACGCTAGTATGCAATACACAGGAAAATTAAGGTCAAGCTATTATAGGAGATCGCTTGAGATGCCGGAGTACGAATACAAAAGTACATGGCCGATACGTCCTGCATCACTGCTTGGTGGAATGTATCAGCACTGGGCTTCCGGTTCACTTGATGATTGGGAGCATCTTGATCCCACCGTGCTGCCGATGGACGGATTGTTAATGTTTGGCGGTATTAATTATGGCTTTGAATTGTGGGCAGGTAAGCCGGATGATACATTTTCGTTATTGATGAATGGGACTTCACCTCAATATACTGAAGTTGATAAACCTGTAACAGGGCCTGCCAATAAAAAGGATGGTCGAAGACATCATTGCATAGACTTTGAGACATATTGTAATACACCCCCTCTTAACCATAACCTGCATAAGGATGGTTTAGGAAGCGCTTCAAAACCTGTCACTACTGCTGCAAACCCTCAAAGGAATTATCTTGAAGCGCATAGATGGACACATGTTGTCTGGACCTGGCTTATTAAATACAACAGAAAAGAATTTGAGCTTCTTCCGGATACTCCGTTTCTTCCGGGAATGAGCTTTGGATCAGAGGGATATTATGAGATGCCTATATATGCCGCTGAACATGAAATGAAGATAATAGTAAACGGTAAAGAACTTTTTGGCACATCGAAAGTTCCATATGAGCAAAATGTGAAGACTCAGGCGGTTCAAAAATTATGGATGAAGGGCGGAAGACGGCCTACATTCTCGATTAATTCTCTTCAGGATGTGAATAAATTGCCTGATACAGAAAGCCCGCTTGGTTCAAATTACTTTGTTGCAAACACGTTCAGAATCGGAGAAGTACCGTTTAACGGTTTCACGTTTAATAACGGAACATTCCAGAAAGAAAATCTCCAACAGAGTATGTGGCCAAGAAATTATTCGGGTGATTTCACAGTGGACGAGTTCTATCTCATTGGCTGTAATGATGTAAATGATAATGATAGAAAAACTAAATTGGATAAGACGGCAAATGAAGTGAGAACGTTGTTCAATATCGGCAGATACTATGTTCCAGGATCCAGCAGTGACTGTGTATTTGAGTCAGGTAATATTTATTTCCTTGAAGGGGAAACAAAAAGGAAACTCGCAAATGAATCTAAGGTATTCGATGATGAAGGGAATAGAGTCGGAACCAAAGAGATTCAGATTAAGGAAAATATAAAACTTCTTGGCATGCAATGGACTTGGTTTTCCGAAGATTACGACAGAAGCAATATGGCTCCGGTTGTTTATGATTATTTAAATGAAGTTAGCTTCAATGGCAAGCCCACAGGAAGTCCTCTTGTGCAGGGAAATGAAGCAAATGGAGAAACCCCTCCTGTTGCAGTAGATCTTACTGTTTATAGTAAAGGCGGAAGCGCTGTTTCGACATTCAGCGGTACGAATTCAGGGCTTACTCTTATTGAACATCAGGGAAAAAATTACTATGAATTAAAGGAAGACGAGTTTATCAAATACAAGGTCAATTTTAACATAAGAGGAGCCAGCACGAGCTCAGTACTTTTGTCAACGCCTTTCTTTGATGATGTCAGTATATTTTATTCTGACGGAGTCAAAGTCGTCTGGTTCGTAACTGCTGTACAATAATACTGATTTTAATACTACCCATCACCTAATATATACGGGCAAATTTTATTAAAATCGGTATTATTCAACGTAAGGTTCATAACTCTTATTTGTGTAAGATATATGCCAAATCTCTCTTAAGTACCGGCAAAAGTAACTTTATCAGTGTTTTGAGCGTTAAGAGATTTAATGTTTAAATACTTATAGTTCCATTGTAGAATATGCTGAAATTATAGGAGGAATTTTATGAAGAAACTGTTTCTATTTATCACAGTAGCTGTTTTTGCTGTCTCTGCTGATTTTGTAAATAAACCTCAAAAAGTTGAACTTAAAAATTTAGTAGATGATAGCGCTGTTTTTTATGCGGATTTGGACTGGAAACAGTTTATGAGTAATGAGTTGAGTAAATTTGTATTTAGCGGCGTAATAAACTTATTTAAATCTTATATGACACCAATGTCTGTAGAAGGGGCGGATGATTTGGAAGGTAAGGCTCTGACTGACATGATCAGTTATTTTATGGGAGATGAATCAATCAGAGCTGAAGCTGCATACTTTGCCCCTGATTTTGAATCGGAGGATGAAGTTGACTATGGAAATTTTATTGCAGTTTTAAGTTCTTCCAATAAAGAGGATATTACTAAATATTTCAGTAATCCCTTGATCAAGCAGATGGAAAGTAACTCTGAAAACTTTGGCAAGGAATCTTACAAGGGAGTTGATATTTACATCTGTCCTCCGGGCTCTTTATTTGTTTCAAATGATGGACAGTTTTGTGTCGCGATCGGGACGTCCAGTCTCAAAAAGTGTAAACTTGCCATAGATTCTATCAATGAAGGAAATTCTGCGGTTCAGAGCGATTTCCGAAAAATCATCAGCGGTTATAAGTATAATGCTTTGGGTATATTCATAAATTTTGAGACATTTTTTGAGGCTGTTAATACATTTATAAGAGAAAAATTCGGACCTCAGATATCTATTGTTACATCAGTCATAAAAAATTTGCTTGGTGATATTAACCATCTAGCGTTTTATATTGATAGCCAGCCTGCTTCAGTGGCCTCAACTACCGTTATATCATTCAACAGCGAAAATCATGGTCTTTTTAAAATTGTTGAAGGTGTGCTTGATATGAATGGGTCGCATGTTCCTTCTGAAAGCACTTATTATTTTGCATATCGTTTCTCCTGGACTGAAATGTGGGACCAGCTTCAGCAGCTTGCTGATACGTTCGCATTAATGTCTGGACAAAAATTTAATTTAAATGAACTGATTCAGCAGTATATTGGTGAAGACACAAAGGAATCTCTTATTAATAATTTATCGTCATTTATGTTAGCTTATGGGGTTAAAGGAGCAGAGGATAAATCTGACTTAGTATTTCAGCTGTCAGCTAAGGACACAAACAAAATAATCAGCTTTTTCAAGTCTGTATGCGAATTTCTTCAGACGGAAAGCGGATTTGAAGTGGAAGATATCACAATAGAAGGAAAAAGCGGATTATCAGTCAGCTCCGGCATGTTTCTTGCTCTTTCCATTGTTGCTGATGATAAATCTATTTACTTTGGAACACCAGATTCTCTTGAACGTTCTCTCAAGCAGAGATCCAATGTTAAAGAAACCGGTTGCTGCTGCTGCGGTGATGGTGTGAAATCAATGAAAAATGGATCCATTCCCGATAAGATAGCAGGTTTTAATTGTGCCGGCGAAGAATATTTCAAGGATGTGTTCGATCACGTTTTTGAACAATTATCTTCGTTTGGAATCGCTGATCCGGATAGTACGGATTTTCCGGAACCTCTTGCAAACTTCAGGAAAGAATGGAAAAGCTTTGTAAAGGCAAAGCATCCGTCATCCTTTGGCTACATGTCTTGGGAAGGCAATAACTGCAAGATCTTTTCGAAGGTTGTAACTAAATAACGTATAACAGTCTAAACAGTCTCAACGGTCTATCAGTCATACAGTCTAAACAGTCTAACAAGTCTTAACAGTCTGGTAGTGAGACCATAAGACTATGTAGGCTGTTTAGACCAAAATTGAGCTGAAATAAGTTGAAATGCGCCCAGTAGTATTTAAGAATATATACCTTAACTTATGGATCCATTGGAGATTTTGACGGAAGAAGAGAAAGAAGATCTTATCAAGCAGATTCAGGACATAAAAGATGATGAAATTATTGAGATCTATAATGAAACTGTTAAAGGCTTCATTCCTGATACGATAATAACAGGTAAAGTAATCCGGACTTCAGGCGATTATGTGCTCGTTGATATCGGGTATAAAACAGAGGGTTTCGTTCAGAAATCAGAATTCACTAGTTTGTCTGATATTAAACCCGGGTCGAGTGTTGATGTTTATATTGAAACTGTGGAAGATGAAGCCGGGTTTGTCGTGCTTTCAAAACAAAAAGCAGACAGAATAAGAGGATGGGAAAAGATTACAAAATGTTATCAGGAAGGTGATTCTATAAGAGGAAGAGTAATAAAGAAAAGCCGTGGCGGACTCATAGTTGATGCAGGAATCCCGGTATTCTTGCCTGCTTCGCAGATTGATGTGGTTAAGATTGAGGATATTGGAGAATATGTTGGCAGGGAAGTTGAGGTCAAGATACTCAAAATAGATCAGGAAAAGATGAACGTTATTGTCTCAAGAAAGCTTTTCCTTGATGAAGAGAAGGAAAAAATAAGAAAAGTTAAGCTAAAAGAACTGAAAGAAGGTGATGATGTCGCAGGTGTAATCAAATCGATTCACGACTTTGGAGCCTTCATCAGCATAGATGGTTTTGATGTTCTTCTGCACACATATGATATTTCCTGGGGAAAGGTTGCCCATCCTTCACAGTTTTTAATCCCCGGTCAGACGATAAAAGTCAGGGTATTAAAGGTAGATGAAGAGGAAGAAAAAGTCACTGTAGGTCTCAAACAGCTATCATCAAATCCGTGGCTTGAGATAGAAAAGAAATATGCCAAGGGCGCCAAGTTTAATGGAAAAGTTACTGCTGTTGTTCCATACGGTGTGTTCGCAGAGCTTGAACCGGGTATCCAGGGACTTGTTCACATAAGTGAAATAAAGTGGGGAAGACCTCCTTCACACCCCGCCACACTGTTCAAGCCGGGAGATTCTATTGATGTTGTTGTCATAAATACAAATCCAGAAAAGCATGAAATTACGCTTTCGCACAGGCTGGCGACTGAAAATCCATGGGATAAGATCGAAGAAAGATATAAAGATGGAGATAAAATCAAGGGTAAGGTAGTAAGATTTTCAGCGACCGGAGCATTTATCGAGATCGATCACGACATACTTGGCTTTATCAATACAAAGGATATTTCATGGACCAAGAAAATTTCGAAACCTACAGATATTCTCAATATTGGAGATGAAGTAGAAACAGTAGTCATTCAGGTTAATAAAGAGAGGAGAAGAATACTGTTAGGAATGAAACAGCTTGATGATAATCCTTGGGACAAGAAAATTCCTGAAAAATACCACGAAGCCTCAGTACATGCCGGACAGGTTATACGTGTTGTGAGTTATGGAGTATATCTGCAGTTTGAAGATGGGCTGGAATCCCTTATACATTCAACAAATCTCCCGAAAAATACAAGCCTTGCAATTGATGATAAGGTTGAGGTTAAGGTAAGCAAACTTGAATTAGAAGAACAAAGAATTCATCTAGAGTATCTGAGAACCATCCAAAAGTAGTTGGATCTTCCGAAGTTACCAGCCATTAAATCCGTTACTGATGCCATATCGCTTCAGAAACGATTCTCAGGCAATGTTAAGTTCCGCAATCTCTCACGGTTTAAAACTGTATGCGCGATAGATGTCTCCTTTATAGATTCAATGACAGCGCTTGCTGTTGCCTGTGTATTTGATCGCTCGCTGAATCTTTTGGAAAAGCGGTCGGAAATTTCCAGGGTCGCATTCCCATATGTGACGGGTTTACTCGCTTTCAGAGAGATCCCCTCTATTTTTTGTGTATTGAGAAAGATCAAAATTGAGCCTGATCTTTTTCTGTGTGATGGTCATGGATATTGTCACCCGAGAAGATTTGGAATCGCTTGCCATCTTGGTGTTGTACTTAATAAGCCGTCAATCGGCTGCGCAAAAAGCAGGCTTGTTGGTAAGTATAAAGAGCCTGCAAACAAGCGCGGTAGTTTTGAGTATATATTTGATTCAGATGAAAAGATTGGAGCATGCATCAGAACAAAAGTCGGATCTAAACCGATTTTTGTCTCGGTCGGTCATAAAGTCACACTAAATGATGCGATAAAAGTGTCCCTGAACCTCACAACCAAGTTCCGGATCCCAGAACCGCTCAGAATAGCCGACCTGTTAACTAAACAATTAAAACATCTTCCGTTCTAAGGCTATTTATTTTCTGTAATATTAAGTTTTACGATTAATGCGTTGTTAATATCTTATATCTAGGTGTTCGTAACCTTTCTCATGTTTTATTGTGTCTATTCCCCACTCTTTTAGTGTTTTTAATACCTCTTGTCTTGGTGTTGTCCTATAACTATCTGTAGGTGATGCAGTTCCAAGAATAGTTATTTCATCGCAATTAAAAGCATGTTTGGCAATTTCATCAGCATATTCTATTGCGCTGAAATCTCTGAGGGTTTGTATTGCTTCAATTATTATTGCAATATTTGAATGTTTAAGAAATATTGCAATGTTACTTGCGAATTCCTTAGCATTGAGCTTTCTCAACGTATAGATAACTGCTAATAATGAATCGGAATCATTATATATATTTAAGAGTTCTGAGATTTTATTAGAGTAGTCACTTGCTCCCATTTTTCTTAATGCGTACAGCGCGCTTCGTTGAATAACACTGTCGTTTTCTAGTAATAGATCAGCAATTTCTTCTTTATAGGCGGTCTCTTTCAAATCTCCGATTGCACAAGCGGTTGCTGCAGATAATGCTTTGTCATTATGTTTAAGGAATTTAGATAGTTCAGTACTGAATTCTTGTAATCCTAATATACCTATTGCGCGAATTGCTGTGGATCGAACAGTCAATGATCTAGCAGAATCATTTATTATAGTCATGAGCTTTGAACCAGCTACCAAGTGTTTGAAATCTCTTATTGTATATATTGCTTGTATTTGTACGCTAGCGCTATCATCATCTAAAAACTTTATAATTTTATCTGAATATTTTGTGGCATCACGCATTCTTAGTGTATATATCGTTGCTTCCCTTACTTTTGGGTCATGGTCCAGCAGTAAGGTTGCTATTGAATCATCGGTGTTGATGATTCCTACATCATATGAGAGAGATTTAGATGCAGTTGATCTCACTTCTGAATCTGCATCTCCAAGGGCTTTAACTACATAGCTTTTAAATGCGTCTGCTTTTTCTTTGGCAATAACTTTGGTCTTAGGGTCCGTATTAACCAGCCCTTTGAGTTGATCATGATTTGTTCCTGACGCAAGGAAAAAAATTACCCCCATGGTTTCAACAACGTGTTTTCTAACTATGGGATTTATATCTGTGAATAATTGTGCAACCGTGTTTTTATTAAATCTGATGTTGCGACCAATCCAATCCGCAAATTTTGTTTTGGATTCAGGGTGCTGTAGAATTGGGTAAATAAACCCGGTAAACCATTCCTGTCTTGGTATCAGAGGTTCCTTAAGTTTAGTCTCATCAATAAGCCAAGTTTCAAAATATTCTAGCAATGTGCGTTCATCTACGTAATCTATAAAATTTTGAACATCCTTGATTGAATTAGTTGGATTGAAAGTGGTATCTTTAAGCAGTGAATTTAAAAGATGCATCAGCTTTGAGGTTCTTTTATCTTGTATTTCGCTAATAACAGTAGAAAGAGTTCGTGCCAATTGAGCATTATTATTTAAAGTTGCTTTTTTCAGTTGCGAAATAATGATTTTTACAGAATGGGAATCCTTCCAGCATTTTGTTAGCTGTTTAAGTGCGAGAGTTCTAACTTCAATATCATTGTTATTGACCTGTTCAATAAGGGATTGAATGTCTATTTGTTTGTTGGCTTCATCGTCTTTATTAATGAAATTTAACACCGATTCGGATCTTATTATTCCAATCAATGTAATTATTAGGAGTAATTTTTGGTACACAATCATTACCATAATTGTATATCGAACTTGTTAGTATTTTTAACTGGCTTAATTCCTCGCGGTTTGCCGCAAGGTAGTTCATTATGCAAAAAAAACGAAGAAATCAATAGTTCCGGATCCCTGAACCATTGCGCGTCGCGGACAAACTGAGCAAACAGCTGAAACGTTGAACTCTCTAACCCCTTCTCCATATTCTATCTTCTGAGTTCTTTCTCTTTTTTGCGGATCGGAACCCTTGAATTCCACTAATAGCCGCTCATGTGATGAATGACAGGTACTCCGTCTGTGTGATAACCTTAAAGGTCGCGTTCGGGTACTGCCTGATCCAGTCTTTCGGCGGAGCAGGAGCCTTGCGCGGGTTCCACTTGCATTCGTAGCCGAAGAGGTTCCCTTCACGCTCCTCTACAATATCCACCTCCTGCTGATCCCATGTGCGCCAGAAATAGATGTTTGCCGGGATTGAGGTATAGGAACGCTTCTTCAATCGCTCCATAAAAATGAAATTTTCCCAGAGCTGTCCCGCGTCATTCCGGAGAGAGAGTCCGTTAAAATTCGCGATGAGCGCGTTTCGGATTCCGTTGTCGTAGAAATAATATTTACTTTTTTTGGTTACTTCTTTCCTGAGATTTCGGCTGAACCCGCGGACATTAAAGAGAACAAACGACCGCTCAAAGAGGTCGAGATACCGGGCAACGGTTTTTGTGTCGAGCTGGAGCTGGCGACCAAGTTCGCTTAATGAAACCTCGCTCCCGATTTGGAAGGCGAGGAGTCTGAGGAGATCAAGAAGGATTTTCGCGCCCTTCACGCGCTCCAGCTCGAGAATATCCTTTAACAAATATGAGTGCGCGAGCTCTTCGAGCAGGCTCGCCTTCGCCTGATGTCCGGAGGTGGTGAGTACTGTTGGATAGCTTCCGAAGATAAGATATTCCTCAAGTCGCTCACGGAGCTCAATTGGCGGGTGCTCTGCCAGTAGCTCGAGCTGCGCAACAGGATACAGCGTAAGAGTTCTTTTTCGTCCGGTGAGTGGCTCTCCAACTTCACCTGCAAGCGTGGACGATGAGGAACCGGTCGCTATTATGTGTATGTCGGGCCGGTGATCAACAAGCATCTTCAATCCGATCCCTACGTGAGGGATGCGCTGGGCCTCGTCAATAACCAACAAATCATATCCCTCAGTGTATGCAAGCAGGTCATCAAGATTGCGGGACGCAAAGTACCCCTGCGTCTTTGCATTATCACCTGTGTCAAAGCGATAGCGTCCATGTCCACCAGATTCGAGGTACTGCTTGACAAGCGTCGTCTTCCCCACCTGCCGTGGGCCATAAATCATGAGAACTTTCCCCGGTTGGCTGTAGGCTTCGAGCTGGTCATAATGACGATGGATTTTCATCTAATTTGAGGATAATAAATCCCCGAAATATATCAAATTCATGGAGTATGCTTTGTGCAAATGGTACTGGCAGATGACACCAGGGTCGTATTCGCAGAAGACTGTGCATAAGTTCAAACATATAAGCATATTGGACGGTTTTAAGATAGGGGTCGAGGTGGAGACCGAAGGAAGCCGCACATTAGTTCTGAATCCCAGAACCATTGTACATAATTGTATATATTGCTTGTATTTTCCTTTGAAGTAGCCCGTGTCACCCTTGTACGACACTGTATATAAAATCTCTGTATCGAACGGAGGGATGCATTGTCCGTGAGGGTTTTTTGAAGGTTGTTTAATATGCAAAAAAAAACGAAGAAATCAATAGTTCCGGATCCCAGAACCGCTCAGAATAGCCGACCTGTTAAC
>JACQRL010000300.1 GCA_016206485.1 Planctomycetota bacterium
ATTACAGTTTTTCCACGATCATTATCATCCATATTATTGCCTCCTCAAATTAACTAGACAGATAAAGAAACATTTTAATAAATTGGTGGCTGCCTCACAAGTTTAAACACAAAAGCAAAATAATTGATAAAGGACCTATGCCATCACATAAATCGCGTCTTTTTCTACTGTTAATATTCTGTTCGCATATAACAATAACGGCTCAATCTTCGGCGCCGCCTGCATACTGGTCCAAAACGAACTTCTTTCCAATAACTTTGTATTCTTTATACGTAGGTTATTCCGTGGCGATGGACAGATCACCTGCAGGAACGTTTATTCAGGCCATAGATGGAGGGACTACTGTCAATGTGATTAAGTATAATGATTCAGGTGTTCTCGCCTGGTCAAAATCATATTATCAGCCATACGGATATGCCAGGAATACACAGATTAAAGCGTTGGATGACGGATCATACATCGTTGCATTCGAAATTGCTGATTTAAGCTCTGCAGCATCATCATTTGTGGTTGTAAGATTAAATTCCGCTGGTTCTACGCTTATGAAGAAAAGAATCCACACATTGCGACCAGTTGTTATCAGTGATATATTAGTGACAAATGATGGATTTATTATAACCGGACATTTTTATGATCCGAATTACTTTTGGACAAGATCAAACATTTTCACAATCAAGCTTGACCCTTCACTCAATGTAATTTGGAGAAGGGAATATATCAATAACTCTACTGGCGAGACAGCAGTCGCTTCAAAACTTGTACACAGTTACATCGTAATTACAGGAAATGTTTTACGCGCCGGCCAATCAAATATTTTATATTTGATGTTGGATAATGCCGGAGTTCTTGTTCAGGCATTTGAGTACACTGCTGGATTGGGAGTATCGCTTTATCCGACTTCTATGGATTACTCTGGAGGGCAAATATTAATAGCAGGATATACAGATTTATTGTACAGCAACGGATTCTGGTACATGGCTCCATTCATAATGAAACTTGACTCCCGCGGGAAGCAGATCTACCAGAAAGTGTTTTATGATCAAACAAATCTATTTGCACCATCGACCTATGTGTTTGATGTCAAAATAAGCCAGGGAAATATTTATTTATCAGGCACAAGCTACAAAGGATCTATCTATAGCTTTGATGGATGGGTTGGAATATTAGACGATACCAATGGAAACATCGTTGAGCAAAAAACCTTTGGAGGCAATGGTGATGAGTCGTTCTCGCATATTTACCCTGATGCTGCCGGATACACAGCAGGAGGAAACAGTAATATTTCTGCTATGACAAGATTGTGGAGCTTGAAAAACGACAGCTCCGGAATTATTTTTAATTCTGCATCCGGATTTCTTACCTCATTAACAACGTTCACAATATCGCCATTTTACATGATAAGAAATTCATTTAAAATCAATAACGAAGCAGATGTTGCAATTCTTTTAAGTAACCCGCAGATAATAGTTTCAAATCAATCTATAGTGATTAATCAGCAAGCCCCTTAAACAGCCAAAAAGTAAATTTGCATACTACCCGGCTGCTAAGTTATGAGTGTTTGGATATCTGTATATCAAGTTCTTTACAGCATGTTTCATGCTTCAAGTTCTAAGTTTTACGATTTTTGATTAGTTGATTCGCAAGGATACACGAGTAAAACAAACGGGCGATTAGTAAAGGTTAGCTGAATGCATTTCTGCACTTACACTTCCTTCCTATCAAACTGGTAGTCTACCAGTGCCCTTCAGGGAATTCTTATCTCGGGGTAGGCTTCCCGCTTATATGCCTTCAGCGGTTATCCTGTCCGCACATAGCTAACCGGCGATGCCCTTAGCAGGACAACCGGGACACCAGAGGTGCGTTGATCTAGGTCCTCTCGTACTATAGACCAGTCCCCTCAAAATTCCTACGCCCACAACCGATAAAGACCGACCTGTCTCACGACGGTCTGAACCCAGCTCACGTACCCCTTTAACTGGCGAACAGCCAGACCCTTGGGAGCTTCTTCACCCCCAGGATGGGATGAGCCGACATCGAGGTGCCAAACAGCGTCGTCGATATGGACTCTCGGACGCTATCAGCCTGTTATCCCCGGAGTACCTTTTATCCGTTGAGCGATGGCCCTTCCACACGGTACCATCGGATCACTAAGCCCTGCTTTCGCATCTGCTCGGCGTGTCTGCCTCACAGTCAACCTACCTTATGCCTTTGCACTCCACGCACGATACCAACCGTGCTGAGGTAAGCTTTGGGCGCCTCTGTTACTTTTTTAGAGGCTTCTGCCCCAGAAAAACTACCCACCTTGCACTGTTCCTCTGAGTTTATCAAGAGGTTAGCATTCAAATGTATAAAGGGTGGTATTTCACTGTTGACTCTGCCCCGCCCGGAAACGGGACTTCAAAGTCTCCCACTTATGCTACGCATCATAAATCTAAATGCAATACAAGGCTGCAGTAAAGGTTCACAGGGTCTTCTTGTCGTGTTGCGGGACGGCGGCTTCTTCACCGCCGGAGCTACTTCGCCGAGCGCGTCCTGGAGACAATGGCTCACTCGTTACGCCATTCATGCGCGTCGGAACTTACCCGACTAGGAACTTCGCTACCTTAGGACCCTCATAGTTAGGGCCGCCATTGACCGGGCCTTTAGTCAGTCGCTACCTCCTTACGGAGTTCACAACCTTCTTTGAGCTTCCGGCATTGGGCAGGCGTCAGACCATATACATCAGCTTTTGGCTTTTAGCATGGTCCTGTGTTTTTGTTAAACAGTCGGCAAGCCCGATTTTCTGAGACCTCTTCGGCTTCGTCAGCAAGTGACTACACCAAAGGAGGCCACCCTTCTTCCGAAGTTACGGGTGCAATTTGTCTAGTTCCTTCAGAACGCCTCACTCGAGCGCCTTAGGCTACTCGCCTCACCTACCTGTGTCGGTTTTAGTACGGTCACCTATTCTTGTCCGCCCGAGGGCATTTCTAGCAGACATGGTTTTTGCAACTTCATTCCGGCAAAACCGGAACTCGAGACCACTCTCAGAGTATTCTCCTGCGGATTTACCAACAGAAGCTCCTACGTGACCTCCGCACATTTCTATCCGTGCGGATTGCATAACCTATCTGAATCCCCCATGACTTCAACCGCAAATAGGTGGCATGGGATTGTTGACCCAATTGCCATCCCCTACGCCATTTGGCATCGGGTTAGGGACCGGCTAACCCTGGGACGATTTACGTTGCCCAGGAAACCTTAGGTTTACGGCGACACGGCTTCTCACCGTGTTTATCGCTACTAAAGCCTGGATTCTCACTACGATCCACTCCACAATACCTCACGATACTGCTTCAACGCTGATCGTACGCTCTCCTACCATTCTCAGAACCGAGGTTCTGAAAATCCGTGGTTTCGGCGCCAAGCTTGAGGCCCGATCGTTTACGGCGCAGTATTGCTCGACCAGTAAGCTGTTACGCACTTTTTAAATGATGGCTGCTTCTGAGCCAACATCCTGGTTGTCTTAGCAATACCACTTCCTCACACACTTAGCTTAGACTTAGGGACCTTAACCGACGGTCTGGGCTGTTTCCCTCTCGTGCGTGGAGCTTGTCCCCCACGTACCAACTCCCGGGGTAGATCATATGCCATTCGGAGTTTGGTTCGGATAGGTATCCTTACGGACCCTATACCGATTCAGTATCTCTACCGGCCTATAACAATTACCCGAGGCTAGACCCAAATCGATTTCGGAGAGAACAAGCTATTAGCCAGTTTGATTAGTCTTTTGCTCCTAATCGCAGTTCATGAGACAGTTTTTCATCGCTGTGCTCTTCGGACCTCCTCCCGAGATTAATCGGGACTCATCCTGACCACAATTAGATCACTGGCTTTCGTGTCTACTAATAGTGACAAAGTCGCCCTGTTAAGGCTCGCTTTCACTTCGGTTCCGCAGCATAACTGCTTAGCCACGCCACTACCAGTAACTCCCAGGCTCATGCTTCAAGAGGCACGCGGTCACCCCCCCGCTCTTTGCACAGAATAAAATCTGCACAAAGAGCGGGAGAGCTCCCACAGCATGTAAGTAAATGGTTTCAGATCTTTTCACTCCCTTCTCAGGGTTCTTTTCACCTTTCGCTCACGCTACTTTGTTCACTATCGGTCTGTAGCGAGTATTTAGCCTTAGACAGTGGTCTGCCAGAATTCACACCCGGTTTCACGGGCCGGATGTTACTTGGGAAAAAATACAAAGAAGTGTGATTTTATTTCGCCTACAGGACTATCACCTTCTATGGCACAGCTTTCCAGAAGCTTCGACTACAAAATCACTTTTGTAACTTCTCGATCTTCATAGGGGAAGATCAGTACTTTCCCCATAACCCCAACCGCGCAACGTCCCTATACTTGACACGCGGAATGGTTTAGGCTTTTCCCCTTTCGCTCGCCGCTACTGAGGGAATCACTTTCGTTTTCTTTTCCTCTGCCTACTGAGATGTTTCAATTCGGCAGGTATCGCTTCCTGATGCAAGCACCAGGATGTATCGATTTCAATCGATACGGGTTTCCCCATTCGGACATCCACGGATCATAGCTTGCAGACAGCTCCCCGAGGCTTATCACAGTCTGCCACGTCCTTCATCGCCTGCTACAACCAAGGCATCCACCATTTACTTGTACCATCTTTACTCGTGTATCTATACGAATCTTTTAAAAATCATGTGACACGTATCGCAAAACATGAAACATGAATCAACAAATTTACAGCTTGTAGCTCTATAAACCTTCTACCATCTCTTTTTGAAAAAGAACAAATTAAAGCCAAAATATAATAATCGGCACTGCGGCTCAAGTCAACACTAATACAGTACTTTGAATATATTACTTAACGCGGTAAATTTGGAACGATTGACAACTTCATATATCGTAATAAATCAACCAAACTCTTTCTAACAAAACAGCAGATCCTTGACGTTACAACTCAGTCAATTCAATCGCTATAGTGTCGCCAATCCTCTGAAAAACCTCGCTTAAAGCGCTTGCTTCCCCTTTGTTTCTGTCCTGGCTAAATGCTGACTTGTAATTAGTGGAATTCTTCAATATCTGCTTTCCAGTCCTCTTTTCAATCACCTCATAATCCACGAAAAACTCAAGGGAACCAGCAATAACTTCATCCTTCCTGCTCACAGCAAGCACATCCTGATTAATTTTGAGAATCTTACCTCTGATTTTGTACGGAGCATTATTACTAACAGTGATTCCCCTCTCCTTCATCGCCTGTATAAGTCTCTGCGTCAACGCGAACTCATGTCCGCGCCTTTCCGTTTCATTATCAAAAATATCTACCGAAAACGATCTGTCAGACTGGACGAAAGAGTAGCCGCAACCCAATAAACAGAAAACAGAAAACAGGAAACAGAAGACAGCGAAAACAAACAATCCTACTGACTTCTGACTTCTGACTTCTGACTTCTTTTGTCTAAGCAATTTCCTTGATAATCCTCTTAACTAAACTTGTGTATTTTATCTGGGTATTCGTCTCAATTCTTCTCTTCTGCTTCCGCGATTTCCTTTGCAGTAAATGTCTTTTGCCAGTAATATGGTGAAGCAATTTTTTATTTCTAGTTGCTCTTAATCTCTTGGTTAGAGCTTTTACCGTCTTTTGTTTCGGCATTTGGACCTCCATCTAATTTTGCTTTTTTAATGATTTGATTTGAGCTTGCTATCAGAATCAAATGCAGACTTCTACCCATCTGGAAAACATCTTTAAGCGGTTTTGAACAATCATCCAGAGTGGCCTGTATCTTTTTCAATATATCGACAGCAATCTGTGGTCTCTCCTGCTCCCTGCCTCTCAGCACAAGAGTAAACGTTACTCTATTTCCATCAGCCAGAAATTCGCGGCCACGCTGGACCTTTATGCTTAAATCATGTTCATCCGTGCCTAATCTAAATCTGATTTCTTTACTCTCAATCGTCTTGCTCTTGCTTTCACGCTTCTTCCTTGCAACTTCATATTTATACTTGCCAAAATCCACTATCTTACAGACCGGCGGATTAGCATTCGGAGAAATCTCAATAAGGTTCAAACCAAATTCCTCTGCCTTCATCCTCGCCTTCTCGATAGGCAAAACCCCAAGATTTTGTCCGTCAGGAGTAATTACGCGGACAAGACGCGCCCTTATCATGCCGTCTACTCTGACGTAATTAGAACTATCGAATCTCTTCAAGAATTAACCGACGAAAGAAACTGAATTAGTTCTGAAAGTTTCACAACAGTCTGCTTTTCGCTTCCTCTTATCCGGAGATTAGCTGATCGTTCCTGACTTTCTTTCACGCCTAAAACTGCAATGACTGGAACTTTTTCATCAATTGCAACCCTTATCTTACCACCAATCCTATCATCACTACTATCCAGTTTAACTCTTACCGAATTGTCCTTCAAGATTTTTTGAACCTCTTTTGCATACTCTTCAGCATCTTTTCCAACCGTAAGGACCTTAACCTGAACAGGTGCAAGCCAATATGGGAACTTGCCTTCATAGTGTTCAATCAAAACCCCGATAAATCTCTCTACCGATCCCATCAAAGCTCTGTGTATTATTATTGGTCTAGACTGGGTATTAGTCTTGTCAGCATACTGGAGCTTAAACCTCTGAGGAAGATTAAAATCCAACTGAATAGTAGAACACTGCCAGCTCCTCCCAAGTGAATCCTTTATATAAACACTAATTTTAGGCCCGTAAAATGCCCCACCACCCAGCTCAACTCCATATTTCACGCCCCTCCCTTTAAGAACATTCTCGAGGGATTTCTCGGCACTATTCCACTCCTCAATAGTTCCTATAAATTCCTTCGGTCTGGTTGAAAGCTGG
Organism: Planctomycetota bacterium; assembly: GCA_016206485.1. GTDB lineage: Bacteria > Planctomycetota > MHYJ01 > JACQRL01 > SBBU01 > JACQRL01. The sequence goes on from JACQRL010000300.1 coordinate 6,852, forward strand.
GTTTCTAGTCCTTTAAAACCAAACCTTCCAAGAAAATTAAGCGTCAGATCATAAATCCTGTTTACTTCCTCCTCAACCTGATCGGGAGCCACAAAAACATGCGCATCATCTATAGTAAAACCTCTGACTCTCATCAAACCATGCATTACTCCACCCTTCTCATACCTGTAAACAGTTCCCATCTCAGCATAGCGAATCGGCAGCTCCTTATAAGAGCGGTTAGTTGACCTATATATAGTGATATGAAAAGGACAATTCATCGGCTTCAATCTGTATGTCCTGTTATCAGTTTCAAATCCGCCATACATAAAATCCTTATAATTTTCAAGATGACCACTTATCTTGAATAAATCCTCAGTAGCGATATGAGGAGTAGATACGATCTGATAATCGCAATTCAGATGCAGATCATACCAAAACTTTTCTATAAGATACTTGATTACCGCGCCGTTCGGATGCCATAAAGTCAAGCCCGGCCCTATATTTAAATCAGAACTGAATATATCAAGCTTCATCCCAAGCTTTCGATGATCAATCTCTTTTGCCTTCTCTAACAATTCAAAATGCTTCTTAAGTTTGTCTTCTGTGTCAAACGCTATTCCATAAATCCTCGTAAGCATTACATTCTTTTCATCACCTTTCCAGTACGCTCCGCTTATCTTTGTAAGTTTAAATGCCTTTATCCAAGATGTGGAAGGGATATGCGGCCCTCTGCACAAATCCATGAAATCACCATCTTTATAAAACGAAAGAGAGTCCTTTGGGTCAATCTGATTTATTATCTCAACCTTAAAATCCTCTCCTGCCTTCTTAGCTATGTCCAGCGCTTCATCTCTCGGTTTTTCAATCCTCTCAAATCTGCTGTTCTTCTGCACAAGTCGCCTCATCTCCTCTTCAATCTTGGGAAGATGCTCATCCCTAATTTGAGTTGGAGGCAAGACATCATAGTAAAATCCATTCTCAATCGTTGGTCCTACCCCAAGCTTAGTGCCAGGGAATAATTGTTTAATTGCCTCCGCCATTACGTGCGCACAGGAATGACGCATTACCTCCAAACCTTTTTCGGAATCTGCGGTTATAAGCGAAAGATTATACGCGCCGGGCGGAATTTTGCGCATCAAATCGTAAACCTTCCCATCAAGCTCGACTGCAACGACAGAGCTGACATCAACAACTTGTAAATCTGCTAAAACCTTAGCAGGAACAATCCAATCGTCATAACTTTTTTCCTTACCATTATAAACCAACTTAATCATAGCTGCTATCATATATCCATCCAATTATGCTATCAATACATGTTTTACATAGAATCACTTCTTGTAAAATACTGTTTGATAATAACGCAGGAGATTAATTGTGAAACAAAGGCATAAAACAAACGAACACATAAGGAGTAGATTCCCATTATCTTCCAAATATGACATTGACTGGATGATAGAAAATGATATGGGACCAAATGCGTTGTGGCTCACCGAAGAACTCTGTAAATCAATGATACTAAAACCCGGCATGAGAGTACTAGATATGGGATGCGGGCGTGCAATCAGTTCAATATTTCTTGCAAAAGAATTTTCTGTACAAGTATGGGCTACCGATCTCTGGATAAAAGCCTCTGATAATTGGAAACGTATCAAAGAATCCGGAATGGAGGGCTCTGTATTCCCCATACATGCAGAAGCTCACAACCTCCCATTTGCAGAAGAATTTTTTGACGCAATTTTAAGTATAGACTCATATCATTACTATGGAACAAGTGACATGTATCTCCGTTATTTCATCAAATACCTGAAACCCTCGGGATATCTCGGGATTATTGTGCCGGGGCTCATGAAAGAAATAACAGGAAAAGTCCCGGATCATCTCCTGAAACCACGCGGAGGAGGAAATCCTTTCTGGGATAACTCCGAATGCTGGAGTTTTCATACTCCTGCGTGGTGGAAACACCATCTGAGCAAAACAACCCTAGTAGACATAAAAGTCTTAGATCCCATTACAGATGGATGGAAGCTCTGGCTTTACTGGGAAGAAATAAAAAATAGAAAGGGCTTCACCAAATACCCTGACGAGAGCAAAGCACTAAGAAATGACAAAGGGAGATATCTTGGATTAGTCAGGGTGCTCGCGCAAAAAAAGTAATTACAATACTGCAATTTTGCTTTATGTAACCACCACTATAATCGTTGCGTTAATGATGTAATGACAAAATCAAGCAAGTTGACTAAATTAGAATCTTTCTATAATAAATAAGCTATGTCTATCCTAAAATTTGTACTTTTTGCAAGCAGTATCACTCTTTTACCAGTACAAAATGAATCCAGCGACCAAATTGTAGTAATAATTCCCATTACTGGAGAGATCAACACCGCGCAAAGAGCATTTATCAAAAGGGTTACAGATAAAATCCTTGCTGAAGAAACGAAACCTACTCTCGTTATCTTTGAAATAGATACGCCGGGAGGCGAAGTAATGTCGACTCTCGCTATATCCGACATGATTTTAAACCTCAAAAACAACGGGATGAGAACATGCGCATATATAGCGCCGAGCGGCGAAAACTACACAGCAGGAACCGCATGGTCAGCAGGAGCACTGATTGCAATGTCATGCAGTAAAATTTTCATGGCTCCGGCAACAGTTATCGGAGCTGCGCAGCCAATAACAATGTCGCAGGAAGGACCAAAAGCAGTAGAAGGTAAATTTGTCTCAGCCTTAAAAAAGAAATTTTCAGCAGTAGCGGAAGATAACGGCTATTCCAAACATCTGGCAATCGCTATGGTTGATCCTGATTATGAACTGTTCTCAGTCAAAACTGAAAACAAAATAAGCATCGCCACGCGCGATGAACTGCCGCAATATCCAACTGCCACAGAAGTAAAACAAATTACTAAATCAGGAGAACCTCTGACATTAGACATCAATGAGGCAATAAAATTCGGAATGGCATCACTGGCAAAATCAAGGGAGGAAATATTCAGCTACTACAATATCTCAAAACCAAAAGAAACATCTGAAAAAAGCAGTTGGAGTGAGGATCTTGTCGGATGGCTCACATCACCTGTTGTCGCTTCAATTCTTCTTATGCTCGGTCTTGTCGCAATTTATATCGAATTCAAAACACCAGGGTTCGGTGTTGCAGGAGTGAGCGGAATTCTATGTATTTTAGTATTACTTTTCGGACATCACCTTGCCGGACTGGCAGAGATGACAGAAATATTAATTGTGTTTGCAGGTTTCGCACTGCTAGCAGTAGAAATATTCGTAATCCCGGGATTTGGAGTAGTTGGAGTCTTAGGGATTGCTTTCATTATGGGAGGACTTATCCTCTCATTTCAGGACTTTACAATCCCCGACTTTTCTTCGCCTATAGAACTCGGTGCATTCCTAAATGCATCAACACAAGTAATCGTTGCATTCATGGCATCACTGTTGACCATAACAATCCTGGTAAGATACATTAAATTTATACCTCTTGTGCGAGGGGCTCTCCTCGAACAACAGGTCGGAATGGACATGGTACAACAACTGCAAGAATTTATAAACAGCACAGGCGTTGCCGCATCTGACCTTAGGCCTTCAGGCAAGGTCAATATCAACGGCAAAATCATAGATGCAATAAGTGAATCTGACTACATTTCCAAAAATGAAAAAATAGTGGTTACAAAGGTTGCCTACAGCAACATTTACGTAAAGAAAGCCTAATGGAATTACTATTCATACTTGGCGGCTTTTCATTAGGGCTCATACTTTTAATCACAGAGATATTTCTCCCCGGCGTAGTGTTGGGGATTATCGGAAGCATCATAATGGTTTACTCCATCTATGAAGGTCTTAAGTACAGCACCACACTGGGAATAGGACAGATACTTTTGGCTTTAATTGCTATTCCGGCATGCATACTCTATGCCCTCAACAGAATGAAACAAAAAGAGATCATACTGGGCGGGCAGACAGAAGATTACAAGATGTTCATCGGAAAAACAGCTGTAGTAACCCATGACCTGAAACCAACAGGATCAGTAC
>JACQRL010000303.1 GCA_016206485.1 Planctomycetota bacterium
TAATTTATATTTATGTTTAGGAGATAATTCTGACGATTCACTCTCTATTCTTTCATATCTATCGATCAAATTCAAGACTCCAATTATTGAAAATGTACTCGATTTGAAACCTGATACTCAATATGGAATAATCGCAACTGTCAATTCACTTGATAAATTGATCCTTCACTTGACTACTAATAATCCCCCATATCTTTTTACACTTGTTTGAAAGACTCAATAATCATATACAAACGTAAAACAACAAAAATCTCTTTTAGAGCAGTGATTAAAGGCAATCGTCCTGTACTGCTTCTTATTCACGGATGGTCAACTTCAAGAAAATTTTGGCATCCGTTTATAAATGTATTGAGTGAAAAATACGACCTCATAATACCAGATGTGCCAAACTTTGGTGGAAGTTATATTCCAAACTATTCCTTCGAAAATTGCGCAGAAGCAATATATGATGCGATATGCAGTAATGGTTACAAGATCGACTATACACTGGGACATAGCATGGGCGGTGCAATAACCTTGTTATTAACGACAAAAACCAATCTCAATCCAAAAAAAATTGTACTGGCTAATTCTGTTATTATAGGAAGGGAAGCGCTGAATCCGATGACAAAATTACTAACAATTTTTCCTATACGGTGCCTGCCATATTTTTTCTACCGCTTTGATCTGGCACGATTTCTTATGAGCCATGATTACCAGAATATAAAAAGAATTTCAAGTGAAGCCGCTATCGATCTTAGAAATCAGCAGTACTCATCATTGATTATTGCACTCAAAGGAATAGTACAGCAGGATCTTTTATCTACTTTACAACAAATTACTATACCGACACTTGCTATAATAAATGAAGATGATCCAATAATATCCAAACACCACAATGCAGTTCTAAGTACTTGTAGAAACATATCCCTTAAACAATTACAAGGTGCTATACACTGTCCTATGTACTCTACACAATTATTTTTCAAAACTATTTATGATTTTTTTGGGTCTTGAAGTTACTAATCTACAAAAAGAACCTGTATTTTTACATCTTCCGAATCACTAAGGTTCGTATTTAGATCCTTTACAGATACTTTTAACTTGTATTCCCCGCCGGCAATATTTTTTGGTAATGGCAGGAGAAAACTTTGGTAATAATCGCTTATATCACTGTTGTAATCAATTTCATCTTCTCTAACCGTCTTAGGAACATCTTCCCATAGTGGAAGTTTTTTACCTGCTGAATCAAATAGTTCCCAATTATATGAAAGTGCCAACTTATTTTTCCCGGTATCAAGTTTCTTCAATAAAAAACGCCTGACCTCAATATAAATCAAGATTGAAGCACCCGGCAGAAATTCCTCTTTAGGTAAACGGTCAAATCTCCCAAAGCCATGGATCTTGGTACAGATCGCCAAGTTAGAAATCTCTATACCCTTTGCTTTCAAATAGTGGTCAACTTTTTGCTGCCAATACTGAATCGGCGCATCATGAGACCCAAGTTTGTCTAATATTAACATTTGTATGTATTTAAAATCTTCATCGGATGTTCCTATCTCTTGAAGGATTTTGTCACACTTTTGATAGTTCTTCTCGATCAATGCCTTTATCAAATCAGAATATACGCCTTCTTCTTTTCCTTTTGTTAAATCAGGGGTTTGATTAGTAGCTGTAGAAATATCTTTCTGTGTATCTTCTTTGGCGACATGACCTTTAAGAATATTTACCCCATCATCTGTAATTTGTTCATCCTGAAATGAAGAGCTTTCCGTAGATGCAGCCCCGTTTTTATCACTGTTCTGTGAAATTTGCTGCAGTGGTACACATCCAAGAACAAAAAGCAGACAAAATAGTGAAATTCCCCTCATAACTCCTCTTCCTAAAGAACTTACATTGTTTGATTTGATTTACAAGAATTTTCCACCAACAAATGCTTAACTAAACTCCATAACCTAGTTATAATGCTTCTATGCATTTTATCTTTATTTCCCTTTTTCTTACCTTAGTACAGGATAAACAAGAAATAGACAAGTTTTTGGAAGACCTGCAGAGTGAAGAAAAAGAAAAGCGTGAAATTGCTACAGATCATCTCAGCACACTTTGGGAAGATAATTCAGTCCTTGAATCTTTAAACTCTGTACTTGAAAAGGCAAGAGAGGAGCTGGATTTCGAAGTCATCTGGGCAACTGAAAGCATAATCGATCAAATTAACCTCAAAAGATTAATGGGTAGCATTTTAGTCAACTCTATCGGTCACAAAACAATAAAGAATATCCAAAAAGGTGATGACACTTTTATTCTGAAATATTACCAAGACTGGATGAAAGATAAGAATAAGTATGGACTTCTGGATGATAGCAGGAACAAAATTACCATATGGGTTGTAAAAAAGCTGAAAACAACTGAAGGAAGATACTCATTTGTAGAATTTATAAAGAAAAATCCAGACAAGAATTATTCACGCGGAGTTACTCTACTTTTTAAGGATGAGGATGAAAATATAAGAACTGCTGCAGCAATTTTGATTGGAGATCTGGAGGCAACCGAAGTATCTAAAGAAGTCGCGCTGTTATTCAGAGACCGTAAAGTTAATGTACGAAATTCAGCCATCAAAACCATTGTAAAATTAAATGCCTCTGAATTTGTTGAACTCCTTGTATCAATGTATATAGATCCGGACGTCTCAGTCACACAAACTGCTTCTGAAGCAGTAGCTTGCCTTGGAACAAAAGACACGGGAAAGTTCCTAGAACCTCTCTTGAACAATCCAAATTCATTCGTAGTTTCAAGAACAATCTGGACCCTTGGAATGCTCGGCTGTACTGAATATGCTAAAAAAGTTGCATCCTTTTTAGAAGATGAAGCATATACAGTAATCATTCTTGATGCAATCGGAAATATGCAGGAAAAAGAATATGAAGATGTTGTTGGTAAATATCTCGATTCAGAAGTTCTGCTTTACAGACTATCTGCGATCAGAACACTGTGTTTATTAAATTCGACAAAATTTCTGAGCAAAATAGCTAAATTTCTCACTAGCAATGATCTATTTCTTCTTTCGTACGCCTGCAGAGCATTGGGAAAAATGCAGGCAAACCAATACACGAATACGATAGCACAGCTGTTGGATCATTCTGTCCCAGTAGTAAGAGCTTCTGCAGCCCTTGCATTAGCTGACCTTAAGACAAATGAATATACCGATAAAATATCAAACTTTCTGGATGACAAAAATGCCATCTGCAAAATCTATGCTATGTTTGCCCTGGAGAAGCTAAATGCAAAAGAATGTTCTGACAAGATCAAAGGACTGTTGAAAGACAAGGGGTCTGTCCAGGCGTTTCCCGACCTGACTGAACCCAGAACAACTCCAAAAACCTACACAGTTAAACAAGTTGCCCAAAATGTCCTGAAAAAATGGGGAAAAACCAAGTAACATTATTCCTATAACCTGTTAACGCAAACAATACTTAAACCATACCTCGTCTTACTCTGTCAATATTTTCAATGCCCGGGGGAATATATGGATCTTTTTCCTGTTTCTTCAATGCTACTATACATTCTGATAATGCGAGTGTTTTGAAAAAACTTATAGATGCATTCATTATAAATTTAAATGTTGTAGCTGATTCAACCGGAATATCATCAAACCTATTACTGATCAAATTTTGAACCATTTCAAATGCCTCGGAGATAAATCTATACTCTTTATTGTTCTTTGTTGATTTGTCCGCTGCTTCACACAACTTTACAAAACAGTTCTCAATAATTCCCTCTTTGATTGAATTCCTTATTACTATAAGCATGGATCTATACGTTGCTGCCTTGAATGATATTTCTCTCTTGCTGTAACCACCAGCTACCAATGTGGTAATATTACAATGGAGCCTTAATAATCGTTCCTGAACGTCTTCTTTCTCACTCAATGTAAGCTCATGACTAGATAATAGTCTGCTTAATAATGAATTGAGTCTGTTGTAATCTTCTCCAAACTTATCTACATATATCCTCGTTTCTTCTTTTGCTACAATGCAGAGCCTTGCTGTCCCAAGATTTGCCATATCCAGCTTATTCAACGGTAAGCCAAACCTAACTGCTTTGGTTCCCGTGATGCATTCGAGCTCTTCAATTATATGATTTTTTCTGAGCTCTGATCCCGGCAATTTTACAATGCAACTTTCTAAACCACCTTGTATTTTATTGACAACAAATGTAGCTATTGGATCCGATGTAATTTCCTTAACAAAAAGAAGTAACGGTTTTTTGAGATCTCTAAATCTTGTCAGAAACTCGTACACATCTTTTACACTGCTTAATGTATCATCAACGACTACTATGGCAGGGTTGTCGAGTACACATGTCGCCTCAACAGGATTATTTACAAAATGTGAGGTGATATAACCTCTCTCATAAATATACCCTTTTTTGTAATCAATATATTCATTTATTGCGTCACCTTCCTCCACCTTTAGAACTGCACACTGAGACATTTTCTCGATAATTTCCGCGAAAAGTTCAGTTTTGATAAGATTATTGAATTTATTCAGAAGTTTGCGACTATCCTCACTTATTATAAATGCCTTTGATTCAGCTGCTAACGATTCCAAAAGCTCATTATTGATATTCTCCAAATGCTTGAAAAACTTCAGGTTATTCTCTATTAAATGCCGCCTTTTTAGAAAGGCTTTGAATAAACAATATGACATTATTACAAACAATGAATAGCCTTCACCAACAGTTAGTCTGATCTTATTAACTGTATCCTTAATCATGGACAAGATTGTATTTTGAAAAATATTATCAAGTTCAAGTTCCTGAATAAGGTCATATGCATTAGTAATTATTTTTGGTTCAGATAATTTTCTTGATGCCAGTATAACACCTGGTTTTGCTCCCGATAAAGGGATAGTTAATTTGAAGCATAACTCAAAGACTTTACAGATATTATTGAGTACTTCCTCTCCAAAAATAAGTTCTTTGGTTAACTTTAGATCCGGCATTTAAACAAAAAATTTTAAATAGTCGACTGCTTTACAATTATAAAACCCTAAAGAGTTACACAATCGATTTGATTTGCTTGGCATTAAGAATACCTTTTTCTGTTATGTAACCTGTGATTAATTCAGCAGGAGTGACATCAAACGCCGGGTTATAACACGAATATTCTGGATATTTATTGCCTAATATTGTCAGAAGTTCTTCAGGATGTCTTTCTTCAACCGGAATATCGTTGCCACTATTTATATGTAAATCAAAAGTTGAAGTCGGGCATGCAATATAAAATGGAATATTATGGTATTTACTCGCAATAGCTATCTGAAAAGTTCCTATCTTATTCGCAGCATCGCCATTACTTGCAACCCTATCTGAACCGGTAATAACAATATTTATTTTCTTTTTTAACATGGTAACTGCTGCTGCAGAATCAGCGATAAGATGAGAAGCTATCTTTGCTTTCCTGAGTTCATACATTGTAAGTCTTGCTCCCTGCAAAAGAGGTCTTGTTTCCATTGCAAATACTTGAATATTCTTGTCCATATTTTCAAGAAAACATGAAAAAGCACTCCCTTGTCCGCCAGTAGCCAGATATCCGGTATTACAAATCGTTAATATACTGAAGTTATCCTTTATTACTGAACGGCTCGCAAGTCCTATCTGCCTGCACATTTGCTCATCCTCACTATGAATTTCACAAGCAATCTTGAAGGCCTGTGACAACAGCTTCTCTTTATTCCAAATAGTTCCAAGTGATTTCCTAACACGTTGGGCCGCCCATTTCAAATTGACTGCGGTTGGTCTTGAAGCAGATAACAATTCTAACAGTTTGTCAAGGTGGTAAAAATCAGAAGATTCATTTATTGCAATACATACTGCATATGAGCCTGTAACACCAAGAAGCGGGGCACCTCTTACAGCAAGTGATTTTATTGCATCAATCACATCAGAGATAGATTTCAGCTCCCTGTAGACCTCTTTTTGCGGTAAAAACCTCTGATCAAGTATTGTTATTAAACATGCTTCTTTTGAAAAAGAGATAGGGCTTATCAGACTATCAGATGCCAATCTTTGCGTGTTTTAATAAACGAACAACGGTATTAGATGGCTGTGCTCCCTTTTTTACCCATTCTTTATAGCTTTGTTTGTTAAAAGAAATCTTTTTAGTCGGCTCCTCCTGCAAAGGATCATACCAACCAAGATTTTCAATATACTTGCCATCTCGTCTTGTAGCAGATTCCTGTACGATTATCCTGAAGAAAGGTCTGTTCTTTCTCCCAAACCTAGTAAGTCTTATTTTTACCATAGTTATGTATGGAGTGAGTATAAATCTTCCATTTTTATTGGCTTCATGGAAGCTTTTTGTCTAATATCCGCAAGCTTTTCCTGCATAGTAGGTCTTTCTTTCTTATAAAAGACTCCAACAAACAAACTTGCCTGGTCCTGCGCATAAGTCAAAGCAGAAGCCTTATCCTCAACATTATGGGTTTCAGGCAAAGGTTTAATCTTTTGCATATAATATTTCACTGAATTAACTTTATTGAAAGTAGGGCATGGGCTAAATATATCCAAAAAAGCAAAACCTTTATGGTTTATTGCTTCTATGATTAATTGCTCACATTCTTTAGGTTTTGATGAAAACCCTCTTGCAACAAAACTTGCCCCAAACACAAGTGCCATTGAAATCGGATCAATAGGATCCTCACACGATCCATAGGGAGTTGATCCTGTTACAAAACCAAGATCACTAGTCGGTGAATACTGTCCTTTCGTAAGTCCGTATATCTGATTATCCATAACAATGTATTTGAGATTTGGATTTCGTCTGCAGGCATGTATAAAGTGGCCTCCTCCGATTGAATAGGCATCTCCATCACCGCCAGTTCCAATAACAATTAGATCTGGATTCGCAATAGCAATTCCCATCGCTGAAGGTAGTAATCTCCCGTGAAGAGTATGGAAACTATAGCTCTTTGTAAAATATGGGAATCGTGACGAACATCCAATCCCAGAAACAAGCACCAATTTTTCCTGTGGAAGACCAAGTGTTGCAAATGCTCTCGATACTGCATCAAGAACGCCAAAATCACCGCAACCAGGACACCAAGTTACATCTATATCGCTTCGGTAATCCTTTTTATCTTTCACATGCGCCGAAGAAGAAGCACTATCTGTCATACTAGTCTCCTTTCCAAAGCTAAAGCACTTTTTACTTTACCGACAATTTCTTCAGGTTTTATAGGAACACCATCACATTTAGTTAAGCTGACAAAATCTCTTTTAAAAGCTGCTTCAAGTACCCTGGTAAACTGCCCAAGAGCATTCATTTCAATAACTACAACCATATCGAGGGACTTAAGCCACTTTCCAATTGTCTCAACAGGAAGTGGGCTTAAAACTTTGGTATACAAGGTCTTGACAGAAATTCCTTCTTTCTTGAGAAGAAGTATTGCTTCTTTTGTTGACCCAATGGTGGCACCCCAACCCATTATCCCAATAGAGGCATTTGTATCACCAAATTCCTCAAAATAATACTTATCCTTTTCAATTTCTTCCCTGGCAAGTTCCAATTTTTTCATTCTTTTCTCAGTCATAGTCTTGTGAATTTCAGGAGTGTACCCAGGTTTTCCATATATATTATGTTCAAGACCTCCCATAATATAATAGTAGTTCTTTGTTCCCGGTAAAACCCTTGGAGAAATATGATCTTCAGTAAGGTCATACCTTGCGTAACGAGGCTTTCCATTTAACTGTACTTCCTCAACAATTTTTCCTCTATCAATTGCAACTGTCGAAGGATCGATCCATTCAATAGGTTCAAATCTATGTGCAAGCGACTGTTCAGAAAGAACAATTACAGGAGTTTGATATTTATCAGCAAGATTGAAAGATTTTATTGCAACCTGTAAACAATCTGGAACATCCAAGGGTGCTAACACAATTCTTGGAGCGTCACCATGAGCTCCAAAAACTGCTATATTCAAATCTGATTGTTCTGCTTTAGTTGGAAGACCTGTAGAAGGACCGCCTCTCTGAACATCAAGTACAACACATGGTAGTTCAGCAATATGCGCAAAACCAAGGAGTTCCTGCATCAATGAAAATCCCGGTCCAGATGTGGCAGTATAAGCCCTAAGACCAGCATATGAGGCACCCAGCACACTTGCAAGCGCAGATATTTCATCTTCGGTTTGTATAACATTACCACCAAACTTCGGGAGATGAACGGATAAATATTCCAACACATCAGAGGCTGGAGTTATAGGATACCCGGCAAAATATTTACAACCAGCAAGTATTGATCCAAGACTAAAAGCAATATTCCCAGTGGTAACCATTCTTTTTGATTTTTTCGATTTTGGCTCTCCAATCTGTAAACTATCAAACAATTTCAGGTTCGGTTGAATATATTTAACACCGGCATCGAGTGCCTGCCAGTTTGTCTGAACTACCAAATCCCCTTTTTTTATAAACTGCTGCTTTATCATTTCCTTAATGATATCAATTCTAAAACAAGGTAGAGCTGCACAAATAGCACCTGTTGCAACCATGTTTTTAGACTTGGGAGTTTTCAAATCTCTCCCAGCAGTATCAGTCATTGGAACCATTACCACCGTTATATTATTCTTTTGTATATATCCATTCGGATCCAGAGTTTTAAGATCAGCAACACTTGCTTTATCATACTCAGATTTATCGTAAATAAGAATGCCTCCCGCTTTTATCTCATGCAAATGAAGTTGTACTGCTTCATCGTTCATTGCAATAACAACATCAAATCTATCGCCTAGAGACAAAATCTCCTTAGGACTAACTCTGATCTGCATTTGAGCATGACCACCGCGAATTTCAGCCGGGAAAGTTCTGAAAGTATAGACCTCATAACCAGCTCTTGCGGCGGCTTTAACGAGAATTTCCGAGGCACTTATTACGCCTTCTCCGCCCTCGCCACCGACAAGAATTAAAACATCATCTTTCATTTCACTAGTAGTCTAATAAGCATCTACTCTAATACCAATAAATTTGACTTTAGAGGCTATTTTATCCAATACTTCCCTTGAAACAACCTCCAATCTCGTATCGGCAGGGTAACGATCAATTGAATATATATGAACTTCCTGAGGCTGAATTTCTTTCAGTAATTCAAGCCAGGCATTCACTTCTTCATCAACTGTATTATCAATACGGCCTTTTACAAACATAGTCTGTATCTTTCTTTTCTTGAGCTTCAGAATGTTATCAACCACAGTACGCAAAGTTATTTCAACCATCGGAATATTAACCACCTTAAACATCTTTTCTGTACCAGCATCAAGTTTTACCATAGGATTATCGATTAACTCTAATGCCTCTAAAATTCCTTCCGATTCAATATGAACACCATCGGTCAGGACTGTAGTAATTGCAGCAGGTTTATATCTATTCCTTAACTCGATTGTTTTTCGCACAATACGCAGGAAATCCGGATGCATTGTAGGCTCTCCATTACCTGAAAATGTAATCGAGTCGATTTGAGGCTCAGATGTAAGCCGTTGTTCTAGTTCCTTCAGTATCTCACTTGAATCAGGGTATTTTACCTCTTTAATATCCTTTTTATATGTCCAGCCAAGCTGACAATATGGGCAATTGAATGAGCAAACTTTTACCGAAGGAGGAAGCACATTAACACCCAGAGATTTACCATATCTTCTGGATTCAACCGGTCCATAAGTATATTTTGATAGTAGCTGAAAGGTCTTATATTTTTTCACAAAAAATCAGGTGAACCCACCGTTATCAGGTCAAATACTTCAGGTGCTTCCATATCCAATCGCAACCTTACCTTTATCATCAACAATTACAGGCACATTCCTCAATCCCCTCGAATACTTTAACATTTCCTGCAAGTCTTTCTCACTTTCCAAAACATTTATATACACAACTTCATAACCGCCTTTGACATAATCCGCACGGGCATTTGAAGTGTAGGGTCAAGTATCCTTACCGTAAATTACCACTTTTTGCTTCATACCTCCGGATTCCATTAATCTATAATAAACCTCTTATGCAATTTTACCAGATTCTCGCACCTACTCTTCCTCACAACAACATCATCCTCAATCCTCGCTCCACCTATACCCGGATAATACAAACCTGGCTCAACAGTAACTACCATGTTTTCTGTAAGAGCATTTCCTGAACTTCCTATTCTGGGATATTCATGTATATCAAGACCTAAACCATGTCCGGTTCCATGAATGAATCCGACAGGAATTCCATTTTTTTTACCTGTTTTAAAACCTCGCTTTTCGAAAAACTTAATAATCTTTGAGTGTATATCGCGCCCATCCGCATGCGCCTTTACAAGTGTGCATCCATACTCCTGAGCATCTTTTACCGCTTCAAAAAGCTGTAAAAGCGCCTTAGATGGTTTCCCTTTTACAACTGTTCTTGAAACATCACCCCAATAAAAGGATGACATTGAACGAGGAAATACATCAAGAACAATAGATCTGTGAGGCCTTAGCTTTCCACTCCCAATCTGATGAGGATCACACGCTTGTTCACCACCGGCAACAATAGGCTTGGAAGGAAAATAATTCCTTTTTGTAAAATATAGACTCATCACTTCCCTGAAAAATTCGCTTGTCAGAGGTTCTCTCTGATAGATAATCTCGTCTCCAACAACCTTTGAATCTTCCAAAATCCTTATTACTTCGGTAATAGCTTCTTCCGTGATACGGACCGCCTCCGTTATTTTCTTGATCTCATCTGGCTTTTTTCGAATCCTCTGAGGCAGAATCTGTCCATCTGAGACTTTTACACAGATCTTCTTCTGACGCAGATAATCAGCAAAAAATACAGGAAAATATTGAGGTACCAAAACCTCAGAGATTTTCCTGCTTTTTAAATAATACAAAACAATCTCAAAAATATTGGGGGCAGTTTTGACTTTCATTTGATAAATAAGCTGATCGAGAAGAACGACATCATCTACATTTGCCTCTCTTTTTCCTCGCCCATATTCAAGCTGATTCAAAAGTATTGTTGTGCTGCCATCGGCTATAATACAGACAAATGGATCAGGTGCCCAGAACCCTGTCGCGTAAAAAATATCGGAATTATTTTCACTTGCTGCGTACAGCAAGATATTGTTCGACATCAACACCTTCCTTCTTCAAATCAATAACAAATCTTAATGCCCAGTTCAATCTAACAGTGTTATATTCTATCACAAATGAATAAACGTTCAGAACAAAAGCTGCTGTCGTTGCGATAGGGTGCAATTCACTGAACCATTTTCCAGTATGCGCCCCTCCACCTGTCAATACAGCAAGTATTGTAACAACAATTGCAAATGTAGAAAGCGGGAAGCATTTTTTCTTCAGAGCTCGGATTATTTCAACTACTTCCGAATACTCAGGCGTGGATTCGGACATTTCTTTTAGCTCCTTGCCTGATCCAATCAAATGGAACATGCAGACAGTATGAACCAGAACAAGATAGAAAGATGTTAACAAACCGGACAAAATATGGCCTGAAACTGAAAACCATCCAAATCTGTAACAACCAATCCCTGTTGCAAAACTAAACAGCAATATTGCTATACCGAAAATTGCCAGGAAAAGATAAATTAGTCTTATAATGCCTCCCCGACTGCAGGAACAGAGTAGTATCCTTCCTCAAACCCAACATTTTTTGTCACAAACTGTTTTTCTTCAGGTATGAATTTAAGCAGGTGGTCAAGTTTAGTAGCTTCCTTAAGTAAATTTCTTGCGATGACAAGCCTTTGAACCTCGTTTGTTCCTTCATAGATTTGCGTGATTTTTGCATCTCTCATATACTTTTCAATAGGATAGTCTTTCATATAACCATATCCTCCAAACAATTGGACCGCTTCCGTTGTCACTTCCATAGCAACAGTAGTTGCATAATATTTACACATAGCAGAAAGCTTATTGTTTTCTAAACCTCTGTCTGTGGCGATAGCTGCCTTATAAACAAGGTTTCTCGCAGCCTCAATTTTAGTAGCAAGTTCAGCAAGTTTAAACTGCGTATGCTGAAATGATGAAATCGACTGACCAAATTGCCTCCTCTTCGTTACATATACAAGGGCGAGATCGAGAGCTCCTTGTGCAAGCCCGATTGCCTGTGCTGCAACACCGGGTCTTGCAATATCAAGCGTTGCCATAGCATGTTTAAAACCAAACCCTTCTTTACCACCGAGTAAATTGTCTTCGGGAACCCTGCAGTTATTAAAAATTGTCTCCACCACCGGCACACATCTTATTCCCATTTTATCTTCAATTTTACCTATATAGAAACCTTCAGTACCTTTTTCAACGACAATCGCGCTTATCCTCTTTGATCTGGAAATATGATCTGTAACTGCAAAAACCGTATATAGATTTGCAGGACCTCCATTTGTCGTCCATTTCTTTTCACCGCTGACTATGTAGTTATTTCCTTCTTTTCTTGCAACTGTCCTCATACTTTGAGCGTCACTTCCTGACCCCTTTTCAGAAAGACAAAATGCCATAAGAGCTTCACCTTTTGCAATAGAAGGAAGCCATCTTTTTTTCTGATCCTCGGTAGCGCCTACAATTATAGGAAATGATCCAAGAGCGTTGACTGCAAATAAAACTCCAACACCGCCGCAAGCACGCGAAAGTTCCTCGACTACTATACATAGATTAAGTATCCTCTGTCCTCCTGCTCCGCCATACTCTTCAGGAATCCAGACCGAAAACAATCCTGCCTGCTTAAGACCATTTAAAATTTCCCATGGATATTCTTGTAACCGGTCATATTTTGCAGACGATGGCCTTATAACTTCTTCTGCGACCTTTCTGGCTTTTTCCTGCCATCTAAGATTTTCTTCTCCCAAAAAAGGATCCATAAATTCCTCCTTTTAAACCAATTAAAACGAAATTTTAAAACTATTTGTCCCAACTTAAAGCTTTACCTAGCTCCTATAATGTCATTGTGTACAGCTTCTTAAATACAAGTACAATACAAAATTATGCTATCATTCTTTGGAAGAACGCTCACTATTTAATTGAGAGGCAATGCGGTGGAAGATGAAAAACTTGTTGAACTTAGTTTAAAAGGAGAACGAAATGCTTTCGATGAGCTTGTCAGAAAATACTCAAAACTCGTTGCTTCGGTTGCATTTTCAAAGATCGGAAAAATGCAGGAAATTGAAGATATACTTCAGGAAACCTTTATGAGAGCGTGGACAAATCTCAAAACCCTAAGAGATATGAGCAAATTTTCAAGCTGGCTCTACGGCATAACATACTGGGTGTGCAGGGAAAAGATCAACCAAAAATCGAAAGGCTTTGTCTCTCTGGACGGGGAGGATAGCACTTTTTCTCCCCCCGTCCCTGAAACTAAAGATGAACAAAACCTTAATCAGCAGATAATACTGAATGCAATGGGAAAGTTGCCGGGAATTTACAGAGAGGTTATTATACTAAACTATTTTGAAAAGCAATCATATGAAGAAATGTCGAAACAACTTGGAATAACAAAAGCCGGTATCAATTTCAGATTAACAAAAGGAAGATCTTTATTAAAAAAATATGTTAAAGAGGGACAAGCCAATAATGGAGGTAAATTATGAGAATTACTCTTTTACTTTCTATTTTGTTGTTCCTAAGCATGGGATTCAAAACTATAAATACCGCTTTAGGAGGCGGGTATGAATATGACCCTTCATCACTAAACACCAATGACCTTATCATACACGAATGGGGAACTTTTACATATGTAATGAATTCAACGGGAACAATCCTTGAAGGTTTAAGACATGATGACTGGGATCTGCCGCCATTTGTGTACAACAATGCAAAAGGTTTCAAATATCCTGTCAGTTATAACGATCCCAGCTTTAAATATCATTCAAAGATGGAAACACCTGTTATTTATTTTTACGCAAAAAATAAGAATGTGATTTCATTATCGGTAAAAGTAGACTTCCCAAATGGAAAAATAACACACTGGTATCCAAAAGCCCTGGATGTAAAGCTTGAAAAAAATATCGGGACCATTAACTGGGGGAATATATGCATACTGCCTAGAAGTGAAGAAACCCAGATAAAAGATCAATTTGCATATGTACCTGATGAAAATCATTATTTACCTGCCAGAGATGTTGATTCAAATCCGGTTCGTATTTATACATCCGAAAAAGTAGGGGAAAACGTATACAGCAGAGGACCTTGGCAATATGAAAAATTCCTCTTTTATCGCGGTTTGGGAACGATTAAATTCCCGCTCACATCAAAATATACTGACGGCAAACTCATGATTAAAAATGAAAGTGATGAAGAAATTCAGAATCTAATCATGGTTGATGTTAAAGATGGAAAAGCAAGATTCATACACTTGCCTATTACAGTTGCTCCGCAATCTGAAAGAGCAATCCTAGATGAAGAACACAAGTGCTCTCATTTCACTAATAATATGGAACAAATTAAAGGCGAACTCGTCACAATTCTTATACAAAAAGGTCTTTATGAAAAAGAGGCAAGAGCTATGATCAACA
>JACQRL010000301.1 GCA_016206485.1 Planctomycetota bacterium
GGATATATGGGATGCGACGATCAAAAAACATAAGCGAATATCCAGATATTATGATTGCGGAAAGAATGAAAAAATACCCATATATATTTTACAAGCATTATCACTGCTTTATAATCCGGTTAGTTCTGTCAAAAGATCTGATATTCTGAAAATATATTCAACCCTATACTCCAACGAGGAACGAGATTTCACGGATGACTGGGAAGAAATAACAGAATTTATGGAATCAGCGTTTGAAAAGTTGGAGAATATGAAAGATGGGTTCGGAGTGAAAGATGAGAAATCGATTCCTTTCCAACCTACCATTCCAATAGTAACCGCACTCCTAAAGATAATCGATGGCAGGAAAGACCAAGCAAAATGCTATAAGAAATTAAAAATCTGGTATTGGTCAGCAGTATTCACAAATGCATACGCAGGCGCAGTAGATACTCAATTGACAATTGATTTCAAAGAGGTGAAGGCATGGTTTGATGACGACGCAAGAAAACCGAAAACAGTCGAGAAAATGAGGATTAACCTGCCTTCACTAAATCTGATGGAAATCAAAAAGAAGGGAAGTGCAGTATATAACGGGATTTTGTCCCTAGTAGCTTTAGAAGGGGCAAAGGACTTCGAAACCTCTCAAACACTCGAAAACGCCAGAATAAATGAGGATCACCATATATACCCGAACAAATCAATTCTAAAAGGGCATAAGTACTTGAACAGTGTCTTGAATAAGACATGGATATCGAAGAAAACAAATATCAGAATAAGCAATAAAGAACCATCAATTTATCTCAAAGATTTTGTTGTGTCCAAGTATGACGGTAATAAGAAAGAATTTCTAAATATTCTCTCATCACACTTTATTAACGAAAAGGCATATGATTGTTTAATGCAAGGAAACTTTGAGGGCTTTTTGAAAGAGCGTGAAAGACTTGTTATTTCAAAAATAAAGGAATTAATTGAATACACCGAGATCAAGCCGACGGATTCGATTCTTCTGTCACCAGGTGAAAAGTTTAGCAGCCGTATGGTTATTATTAATGCTTTAAGAGAATGTGATGAATATATTTACTGGTTCGATAAATATTTTACAGATCAGGGTCTTGAATATTTATGTGAAGTGCTGAAAGAATCAGACATTAAGCAGGTTAAAATAATACAGGCGATCGAAAAAACAGATGAAAAGATAAGGAAAGCATTCAAAAATTTTAGAGATGAACTTGCTACAAAAGGCATAAATTGTGAGCTGAGAGTGCTTATTGAAGGTAAAATAAAGGAGCAGTATCACGACAGATTTATTGTAAGTAAATACGTTGCATTTAATGTCATGTCGACTGACTCAATAGCAAGAAGCCAGTTTGGAGAGATCTCGAAATCGCCAAACAGAGACAAGTATCACTCTGAATTTGAGAAGATATGGCAGGTGAGTAAGGACATTATTTCTCATTGGGGCACTATAGAGGCTGAGATCGCTAAACGGGTAAAGAAACCTGTATCATGAGTAATTATAAAATCGGGTCTATTGTACGGGCTAGAGGACGTGAATGGATAATTATTCCCTCGGAATCAAGTGACTACCTAAAGCTTAAACCATTTTCAGGTTCGGCCCTGCAAACTATCGCAATTCCAAATGACTTTATCAGCTCTGGTCTGGAAAAAGTTGAATCATCTTTGTTTCCGGAACCAGATATAGAAAACGAGAAGATTGGAGATTATGATTCGGCTCAGCTAATATTTCTCGCTACAAAATTTCTCTTAAGAAACGCAGCTGTACCTTTAAGGTGTACAGGCAACATCTCCATTCAGCCAAAACCTTATCAGCTTGTTCCTTTGGTGGTCGCATTGAGGCAAAACATTATCAGATTGATGATAGCAGATGATGTTGGGGTCGGCAAGACTATAGAATCATTGCTTATAGCAAGAGAGCTCTTGGACAGAGGGGAAATCAACAAAATCTGTGTAATCACCCCTCCTCAACTCTGTGACCAGTGGGAAGCTGAATTAAAAGAAAAATTTTCAATTAATGCTTATGCGGTAAAATCCTCGACCATCGGATCTCTTGAAAGGACTATACCCCCCGACCAAAATATATTCGAGCACCTACAGCACTTTGTTACTAGTGTAGACCTCATTAAATTAGATACCAATCTGTCCAGAAGGTTTAAGGAATCTATACCTAAAATTGATCTATTCATTATCGATGAAGCGCATGGTTGCGCGAAACCCAAAGACGAGCTTGTCAATTTAAAACTCCGATATGAGCTTATAAAGAAAATCTCCGAGCATGAAAATAAGCATATAATTCTTCTTACTGCTACCCCTCATTCCGGTGTTACTCAGTCTTTTACATCTCTTTTGGGTGTACTCAATAGAGATTTAGAACGACTTGATCCTGAGTCGGCGAATGACAGAAGAATTATCAAGCCATACCTGATACAAAGAACTAGGGAGGATATCAGAAAATCTTTTAACACCGATGAACACCCGTTTCCGGAACAGAGAAAACCTGAAGAGCTTCCATATTACTTGGATTCGAAACACAAGGGGCTGATAGAAAGAGCAATCTTAGTTTGTAAAAGGTTAATCCAGAAATCTGCGAAAGACAGGACCTCACAAAGTATGGGATATTGGGCTGCATTCAGTATCTTAAGGAGTATTTCTTCCAGCCCGGATTCAGCGATAGTTTGTCTAAAAAAGAAATCGCTTACCGAAAGGCATCTAATTTCTAAGAAACAACTGACTCCGGAATTTATTATGCAGCTTGCCAGCCCGAATGTTACCGATGATCCTGAAGCTATTTTCGACGATGACCCTCCTGAAACTACCCTCAGGCGTTTGTCGGACGAGATGATCGGTTCTAAAATAATATCTCCACAGGACTGGAAGGAACTGGAGCAGATTGCCAATGATTTTATTCCGTTCAAAGGAAAGCCTGATGGTAAGCTGAAAAAACTTACCGACAAACTAAATGTGCTCATTACAGGAAACAGAAATGTAGTCGTCTGGTGCAGATATATAACAACTGTTTGGTATCTGTTTGAACACCTAAAGGATCTATTGCCAAAAGATGTAGGTATTGAACACATCACAGGACATGACCCTGATGAGTCAAAAGCCAGGAAGCTCGAAAAACTATCAGAAAGCCCTAAAAGAATTCTTATATCCACTGATTGCATAAGCGAAGGTGTAAACCTTCAAAATTTATTCGATTCCGTTATACACTATGACCTGCCTCTGAACCCAAACAGAATGGAGCAAAGAGCCGGAAGAATAGACAGGTTCGGGCAGGAAAAGCAGGTTAAAGAGTTTGTCATGTACTCACTTGATA
>JACQRL010000038.1 GCA_016206485.1 Planctomycetota bacterium
CTTTTAATGGAACTGTTTACCGAATCCGGCTGCGGGACGATGATTGAATAATAAAATAATTGCCGTCTATAAAGCCGTCCATGGCACAGCATATATGTTCGTAGCAACTGGATAAACCCTCTCTCCGGCATACACTATAATGCCATTAACGATTTCAGGATGTGATTTAAGGAAAGCCCGCATTGACCGTGTGTCGCTAAATGTAACCTGAGCTGAAGACTTCACTTCTATCCCGACCGATTTTCCGCCTGAATAAAGGACAAAATCAATCTCTGACCCGTCGGCTTTCTGTTTCCAGTAATGTATGTCAGGAGCTGTCATCAGCAAAGATGCCCAGGATAAAATCTGCTGCAGAATAAAATTCTCGAAATACCGCCCTTTGATATTGGGTTTCTTTAGATCCGATAACGAACGAATGCCCGCGAGAAAGCAGGCTGCTCCTGAATCAAACCAAAAATATTTGGATTGTTTATACGCCCGCTCTCCTTTAGTCGTGTAACCTTTTAACTCATACAAAAGATTAGTCTCTTTGAGCAGGCTCATATACCTGCTGATATTGGTTCTCGTTTCTCTGCAGGTCTTGGATAATTCTTCTTGAACAGATTCCCATCCTGTTGCTTGAGCAAGCGTTTCCATCAAACGGCGAAAATTCTGCGGATGTCTTATTTTGACCAGGTCCTGAATATCTCGTTGAATATAGGCGTCAACGTAACCGCTCATACGCTCCAAGACCGTCTTTTCATTGGGGGCTAACACAATGCCTGGCAAGCTTCCACGCCACACAGCCTGTATTAAGTCCGCGCCTAACTTAATTTCTGTAGCCGCAATCTTCTGACCAGCCCATATCTGATCAAGAATTCCTTTCGCAGTAAATCCATGTAATTCCCTGAAACCAAATCCCGTCAGATGCAGATACCTTGCACGACCTGCTAAGGTTTCACGTGGCGCTTGCCGTAACGAGATATTCCCAGAGCCAGAAAGAACAAAATTTCTGCGCCGACCGGATTTGTCTACCAGATATTTGACTGTAAGCAGGAGTTCAGGGCATCTCTGCGCCTCGTCAATAATAGTTGGCTTATCATCCCAAAGCAGTCCTTTCGGATCCTCTTTTGCTTGTTCAAGAACATCTGGCTCGTCTAAGGTCAAATAGCGCCAATTCTTCAGGAAATCAGCATGCTCCAGGAGCGTACTCTTGCCTACTTGTCGAGGTCCAGTTAAAACAATCACTGGGTGAGCTTTAAAAGACTCCGCAAGCCTTTTCTCAAGCCACCGTGGAATATATTTCATAATTAAGCGATTTTACATAAGCATAAGGAGTTATGCACAAAACGACAAGTTTTTATGCACAAATTAGCATTTAAATACGCACAAAACGACAAGACACGGCATTACTCCCTAGTTTTGCACGCAATTTTTATTCTGCAATAAAACGACTTAAACTCTATCAATATCCCGGACATCCGTATGTAACTGTGTTTGCGTTTAGTAGCACTATATGATAATATAGTTACTTATGGTGATAAGGTCTTTTTGGCTGAAAAAAATACAGGATGAATGGGTGAAGAGATCGGTTGTGTGGCTGTCGGGTGTAAGAAGGACCGGTAAAACCTTCCTGGTAAAAAGTTTACCTGATATTAAGTATTTTGATTGCGAATTGCCGAGAACAAGACAGCTTCTCAGTGACCCTGAGGCCTTTTTGAAAGATTTAGGCGCAGGCACGGTGGCTCTTGATGAGATTCACAGACTTGAAAATCCGTCAGAGTTTTTAAAAATCGCCGCGGATCATTTTCCCAAAACGAAAATAATTGCGACTGGTTCTTCGACACTTGGCGCATCCGCAAGATTCAAAGATACTCTTACAGGGCGTAAAGCAGAGTTATGGCTCACGCCAATTATATCGGAGGATCTTAAATCCTTTGGGAATACTGACCTTCATCACAGATTCCTGTCCGGCGGTTTACCTCCGTTTTTTATGTCTGAAAACTTGCCTGAGAAGGATTATCAGGAGTGGATGGATTCATATTGGGCTAAAGATATACAGGAGCTCTTTCATCTCGAACGTAGATATTCGTTCCAAAAGTTTGTTGAATTGTTAATGCTTCAGAGTGGCGGCATTTTCGAGGCGACCAGATTTTCAAAACCATGTGAGGTTAGCAGGGCAACGATATCAAACTATTTAAATGTTTTAGAGCTAACTTTTGTTGTAAATGTAATTCGGCCTTATTCATCTCGCAGGTCTACAGAAATAATTTCTGCTCCGAAAGTATACGGATTTGATACCGGGTTTATATGTTTCTACCGAGGATGGAATCAGCTCAGGCAAACCGACTTCGGTATTTTGTGGGAACATTTTGTTCTTAACGAGCTCAATGCTAAAATGCAGTCACGTAAGATCTTATACTGGAGGGATAAAAGAGGGCACGAAGTCGACTTTGTCATTGTCAGGCGCGGTTTACCTCCCTGTGCAATTGAGTGTAAATGGTCTTGTAAAGAGTTTGAGCCGAATAATCTTATCGCGTTTAGGCATCACTATAACAAGGGCGCGAACTATGTGGTTTCTCACGATGTTGATACCGGCTTTACACGCAGGTATAACGGCATTACTGTAAATTTTGTAAATCTTTCTTTACTGGCTGATCAATTGATGTAACGAGAGGACTGACGGCGCAGTTGAGAATAAAGTCAAACCTGCTCATCTGATTGGTTTGTTGTCTAGGGTTATGCTCTTTATGGAATTATTTACAGAATCCGGCTGCGGGACTTGTTGTTACTTAGCTGCCAGACTTTCAATAGTGTAGATAAGCATGTCATCATTTTCTATCTTCTTTTTCTGTTCAGGTGTGAGCATATGCGCTATCGAATTGATGAAGTCTGTCAAATGGTGGTAAGCAGAGATCTGTTCTTTGCTGTTGCTAAGATTAAGGAGTAAATTATCTATGTTATTGCTTATCGATACCACTTGCTGATCGGTAAATTGCAACGTCTTTTTAAAATAATCGGTGATACTTTGTTTTTCTTTACCTTTGGTATCAATGCGGATTTTGAGTCTTCCTCCCTTGAAATAACCTATTAATTCCTGATCAAGAGAATACTGTTCAAGCAGTTTACTTATATAGTCGTGATAGAAGATCTTTTTTGCAAGATTAGATTCAAAGCTTCTTTTACTGCTGATCACAGAGCGCATGTTTTCAGACAGTTCTCCTATCAGTTTTGTTTTTTCATTAGAGGGTAACCCGCTCTTTTGAATATCTCCTATGGCAAACATGGTATATATCAATTCAGCAGGCCAGCCTTTGGATTGAAAAGCCACCATGTTTCCGACTAATCCCATAAATTGCCCTATGTCTATGTCTTTAGTGAGTTTTTCTAATTCTTTTGGATCATCTTTTTCCGGGTTAAAATTACCAATTATTTCAAATAGATCACCTACACTTTTATGGATATTTTTCCAGTCTGTATTGATCAATTCATGAACAAGTTTACTTGACTTATCATCTGCCTTGCCATCAGTTAGGACAGCGGCAACCTCTTTTGCTATTTGTTTTGTGTCAGATTGATCGGTTTTGTTTAATTGTTCATCCGAACCGGTATTGTTTTTATTATTTGATTTAACAGCGTTTGCAATATTGCCTAAATCCTCGAATTTTCCCTTGTAAAGCACTGCTGTTTTATTAACCAGCATCATCTCATGCTCGCTGACTGTCTCTTTGATGTTATCATTTACAAACTCTATCTGGCTTTGGAGAACTGCTATTAAAATAGCATCTCCAAGTAAAGGCAATGTTGTTACGTGAAATATTGTTCCTTTTGTTTTGATCTGTCCTGCTGTGCATTCAACTGATATTTGCCCGCCTTTTTCTTTCTCTACATGGAAAACGGCAGAGCCATTTGATAGTTTATAGGTATCGTTTTCCAGTTCTAAGAGTTCGGAGTTGTTAGTTATCAGTATGTTGCTTTTATGTTGCTGGATAAGCCCTCCGATATTACCGGAGGCAATATATCTTTTCAGCTCATTTTCCTCTACAACTTTTATATTCTGTGAAAAAGTTTGTTTATCTGCCTGCTTTACGCCGTTGTTACGATCAGCAACTTTCACAACAAATAATGTTGCTGCCACGCAAAAAATCGTCCAGCCAAGATACTTACAAAATATTGCATGGCATCAAACACACTTTTGATGGAACTGTCTACCGAATCCGGCTGCGGTACGATGATTGAGTAAACAGTCTCATAAGTCTATACAGTCCAAACAGTCAGACTGTCCAGCTGTCAATAAAGTAGCTTGACAAAGTTTTTTAGGGGAATATTCTTAAGTCATTATTACTCATAAAATATATTTTATTGGATTCCAAATAAGTAGTTTAAACTGCCTTTTTACACGGTATCTTTGTAACCAAAATTTAATTGGCAAAGTTTGTTGTCATAAGTTTGGAAGTATTGATTTTTACTTTAATGAAGATTAATATAGCTTTATCAAATTTGAGCGGAGGTCAAATGACTAGATTTCTCAAAGTGGCATTTATCACGCTGCTTATTGCAGCGGTGACTGTAATCTGGACAGTTAATTGTAAGGGAAAAGGCGGGTCTTCAGGGGGTGATACTACCAGCGGTAGCAGTAGTAATGGGACTGTAACGGTTACAGTCGAAAATAAATCCACTTGGAAGTAATAAAGGAGGTTCAAATGACTAAGATAATAATCAGATTGTTGCTTGTTCCTTTGTTCTTTTTGTCTTTCTCAATAGTTAGCAATTCTCAGTCATCATCTCTTAAACTCAACCTTATCATAACAAAAGTTGAGCTTTCGACGAATGGGACTAATTTTACGACACTGTTTGAAAATTCTGATGGCGTCACATTTGACCTGCTTTCAAATACACTGGCAGATGGATCGACCCTAACACAGAGTGCACTTGCCGATGGAATATATACTCATATGAATATCTATGCAACGCACTTTGATTTTGTAGAGAATGGAGTTACTCAGCATTATGAAGATACGCTGACTGCAACTGGCATAAGTATAAATCCTTTTAAATTCAGCAGTAATCCTGACCAGGTCCTTGCAGGAACTCACCTTCCTATGCAGCCTTTTAATTCAAGCGGTGCCACCTCATTCGCTCTAAATGTTCATGTGCCTTCAAATTCAATATCAGGAAACACTATTGGTAGTTACGGTCTTACACAGCCTCCTGTCGTTTCCCCTGCGGTTAGCGGGTCTGGAGTCAGTTCAAGTGGGCAGGTAGGTACACTGAATTTGACCGTTAATAACACTGTTGGCGGCAAAACTCTGACAATATGTTTATTTAAAACGACCGATTTTGATGTTCCCCCATTGCTATGCAAAGCTTTTACAAGTACTGCAACGACAACAACTGTTAGTCTGAGTGATCTTCCTTTGGGAACAGTCTTTGTAGGTGGATTTGAAGATGTTGATCCAAATGATCAATCTATAAGTCAGGGGCCCAATTTTCAAGTTGACAGGATTGGGATGTTTGGAATTTCTGAAACAAGCCCACAACCTACGCCTGTAAGTTTCACAGCTTCCAGTCCTACTGTGACGGGATCTATGAAAATTGTCACATTTTCTGAAATGAAATCGAGCTATGGAGAAGGAGCTAGAGTCATGGAAGAACCGTGTACTACACCTGGAACCGCAACGATATCGGGAAGAATAAAATATTCAGTTTCAAGTGTTGCAATCCCCAGCGGAGCCAGAGTATTTATAGGAGCATTTAAAATAAGTGATCAAAACAAAGTGATCACCTGCGGAAATTCGGGTGGAACTACGACAACGTTCCTGTCTTGTTGGAATAGTTCTTTAACAGCTACATATCCGACATCACTTGATCAATTTGGTACTATGGCAGAGTCAATTTTCACTGAGAATACCAGCTCAGGCGGTTGTAGCTTCTTTATGACATATATACCGGTGCCTTCAGGTGTAACATCTTTTGATCTTCCTTTTCAGATCAAAGGTCTTCTTGCCGGAACCTACTTTGTGGCTTGTTTTGTGGATTTAAATGGAGATCAGGACCCGGGTCCAAGTTCAGACGAGAGAATCGGCAGGAAAGCATCATTTTTTACAGTCACTAATAATCAGTGGTTAGATATTGGAACGATAGAATTTACAAGTTCTAATACTGCTACCTCATTTCAATTTATGCAGGGTGGACCACCGCAATAGCAGTACACAGTACATAGTATACAGAGAGTAGAGGGTAAGAACCTGATCAGTTCTTTTCTTACTGGTCATACTATTTTTTGCCAAATGTACCTTGGCAGATAGACTTTCTCTCTATGTCAAGTCCGGGAACTATTGAGTGTAATCCATGTGTAGCAGAGAATTAACCGTTGAAGTCCAGGATGAACTGAAAGAATCTTATCTCAATTACGCGATGAGCGTGATTGTGTCAAGAGCTCTTCCTGATGTTCGAGATGGCCTAAAGCCCTCACAGCGCAGGATTCTTGTTGCGATGAATGACCTTGGTCTGAGTCCTCAGGCCAAGACGAGAAAATGCGCCAAGATCTGCGGTGATACATCAGGTAATTACCACCCTCACGGCGAACAGGTCATATACCCTACGCTTGTCAGAATGGCGCAGGATTTTTCACTGAGATACCCTCTTATAATCGGACAGGGAAACTTCGGGTCTATTGATGGAGACCCCCCGGCTCAGATGAGATATACAGAAGCCAAACTTTCGCCCGCCGCAGTGGAGATGCTGGATGAGATCGAAGAAGACACGGTTAATCTTGTCCCAAATTATGATGAGACAAGGCAGGAACCGGTAGTGCTTCCTTCCCGCTTTCCTAACCTGCTTGTAAACGGGACGACCGGTATCGCCGTAGGCATGTCTACTTCCATGCCTTCACATAACATCGGAGAAATCTGCGATTCGCTCCTGCTATTGCTTGATAACCCTCAGGCATCCATAGATCAGATTTTTAATTATTTCAACGGTCCCGATTTTCCTACCGGTGGAATAATTCATGGAAGGAAACAGCTCAAAAAGATGTATGAAGAAGGAAAAGGTGTAGTAAGAATAAGAGCAAAGGCGCATGTCGAGGAGGGAAAAACTGAACAAAAAGTCATACTTACAGAAATTCCTTACGGTATTACAAAGGCGGACCTGATTAAAGATCTTGTTGATCAGGTCAATGAAGGGCAACTCAACGGGATTGATGATATCAGGGATGAAAGCGATAAAAAAGGGATCAGAGTTGTCATCTCCGTTGTTAAAGGGATGAACGCAGAGTATGTACTGCAGACACTCTTTGAAAAGACAAGGCTCGAATTAAGCTTCTCTATAAACTTTATTGTACTTAGGGATAAGACCCCTGTTCTGTTAGGCCTCAGGGAATTATTGCAGGAATATCTCAACTACAGACGCGAAGTTATTCTCAGAAGAACTAAATTCAGACTGAGTAAAGCAAAAGATGAGTTGCATATAAAGGAAGGAATTTTAAAGGCGCTCGATGTCATCGATGAAATAATAAATATTATACGTAAATCTCATGACCAGCAGGACGCGAAGAATCAGCTTATAGAGAGATTCAAATTCTCCGAGAAACAAGTTGAGGCAATACTTAAGATCACCCTTGCAAGACTTACAAGGCTTGAAAGAGAAACGATAACCAAAGAGATCGCAGAGCTCACTGAAAATATAGCAAAACTTACCGAAATTCTTGAAAAAGAAGAGAGGCTTAAAGGGGTAGTGAGCGAGGAGATCATAAAACTCAGCGAAAAATTCAGGGATGCCAGAAGAACCGAGATTATTGATCAGTCTCTGGAGTCAAAAGCAGAAAACGCTGAGCAGTCAGTAGAAGATGTTTTCGTCATTATAACAAAAAAAGGTTTTTGGAAGAGGGCATTTACCTCAACGCTCAGTACACGTAAGTCACTGAGTATTCAAGACACAAGAAATCAGGATGAAGTTACCGCATCACTTTTTACTCAAACCAATAAACAGCTTCTCCTTTTTTCCAATACCGGACGCGCATTTGGAGTTATGGTCAATGAAATCCCGGTTGCGGATAAGGGATCACGAGGAAAAAGTGTCTCCCAGTGGATTTCTTTAAAGGAGAACGAACATATTGTTGATGCAATTGCGCTTGAAAAACTTGAAGGAGAACTTATGTTTATTTCTGCCAAAGGATATATCAAAAAAACACAGGTCTCTGATTTCACCAACGCAAAAAAAGCAGGCATTGCTGCAATAAATGTCGAAGAGGATTCGCTGGTTAGGGTAATTTATGTGGATAAACCATCTGTCATCCTTGTGAGCAGTGATGACAAAATTGTCAAATTTGATCTGAACGAGGTCCGTGAGATGGGAAGGCAAAGCCGCGGAGTCAGAGGGATAAACCTCGGTGAACAGGGGGTTGTAACTGATGCTGTTTTGGTGGATGAGAAAGGGAGACTCATCCTTGCTAATAATCAAGCATACTGCAAGATTGTATCTATAGATGAAGTTAGGGAGCAGTCAAGGGGAGGTAAAGGAATTGTCTCCGGCGGGGCAAAAGTTTGCGGTTTCATAAACAAAGAAGAAGAAGTCGGTTTCGTGACAGCAGCAGGCACATACAATCTGGTCAAGGTTGCAGAGATCTCTTCTATGAGCAGGACCGCGCGGGGAAAAAGGTTAATCGAGCTGGAAGGCGATAAACTTGTTAGAATCATAACAAAATCGTAAATCGTGGAACGTAGATCTTAGATCGTAGAACTTAAATCATGGAGTATAGAACATGTGTGTTATTATTTGTAAATGAGGAATCCGTTCACCCCGCACTTTTGTAAAACAATTCTTGGGCATAAAAGAGCGGGTTCATCCATGCGGAATATTTGTAGTTTGTGCGGTATAAATTGATGCAACAAGATTGGTTGATCGTGGACACGGCAAAGTTACTATAGTGACCTATGGATCAGGGCAGTAATGTTTTGAATGAAGAAGAGCAGAAAACCCCGGCATTTTGGAAGGTTGCACAGCTGTTTGTTGTGCCCGCATCGATAGTAATTGTGTGTCTGGGCTTTTACGCGCTTTTTAAATTTATGAGCGGTAATGAGACGACCCCTGAGCAGCTTCTGGATTTAATAAAAACAAGCGGCGGACATTCCAGAAAGATATATCTTCATGAGTTCGCTAACAATATGCTGCAGCTTTCCCAGTCAAGGGAATCTAATCCTGAAATAATCAAGAACCTTGCGTTAAAGACCGGGCAGTTGATAGAAGAATTCATAAAAAGCAAAGAAGACAAAAAAGATGATATCTATATTCTTATTCTTTCGCTTGGTTTAATGAGAGAACAGGGCTCCAGAGATCTTCTTGTTCATATACTCAGCGACTTTCCTGATCCTGATATCCAGATGATCACCCTGGATTCACTCGGAGCAATAAAAGATGCATCGCTGGAGGCTACATTTAGGAAATATGTAATACATGAAAATCCTGATGTAAGGCGTCATGCGGTTTTTAATCTTGCGAGTCTGGAACTGGAAAACAATACTGATGAGCTGATTCGCGTTATGAGCGATGATGATTCCGCGATAGTCAGGATAAATGCCGCGTTAGGACTTGCGTATTTTCATAAAAACGAGGCCGCGCTTGAATATTTATGCAATGTGCTTGACAGCAGGCGGCTGTCAGAAATTCTGGGGATTAAAGACAGCAGTCAATGGGCCTTTGTTGAGAATGCGATATTGAACATTATGGAAGCAATTTATGTGTCAAAAAAGGGCTCCTGTTTGGATTCTCTTCAAAAATTGGTTGATGATCCTTCAATACCAAGTAACATAAGAAACCAGGCTGTCAGACTGATAAATTTAAAAAAGAAAGAATATGGCGGAACAAAAGGAAACTGAACAGGTTCAAAAAAGCGGGCAGAAACCGAGAGACAAATTCACACTCATAAATGTCTATGATCCTTCAAAGGAGATCCCTAGAAGAGAATTTTTCATGGATCTGAGCAAAATGGCGTGGCTTACCTTTACCGGAGCTTCCCTGCTTGGCGGTGCAACCTGCGGAAGATTTATGATTAGAAATGTACTGTTCGAACCGCCTTCAGTATTCAATGCGGGTAAGATAGAAACTTACGAATGGGACAAGCCCGATGAAAGATTTCAGCAAACATATGGTGTGTGGATAGTGAAATTGAGTCAGGATGTTGATGAGCTGGAAGGAAAGCCGACACTTATTGCTTTGAGCGTTGTCTGTACACACCTGGGCTGTACTCCTAATATTCTCCTTGCTGAACAAAAAATAAAATGTCCCTGTCATGGAAGCGGTTTCAGGCTCAATGGAGTTAATTTTGAAGGACCTGCGCCAAGGCCGTTGGAACGATATAAAGTTTCCCTTGATCCCGCTACAAAAGAAATTGTTGTCGACAAAACAAAAAAATTCCAGTGGGAAAATGGAGAGTGGGTTAGCCCGGAATCTTATATTGATCTGTCGAACGCCTAAATCGTAGAGCGTGGATCTTAGAACATAGATCATAGAACTTTGGACTGAATCCTGACTCCTGATTTTTGATTGCTAGCTACTATCACATAACTACTAACACCTATTTTCTTACTCTGTGCACTGATTCTGGCAAATGTTTGGCTTTGTCCGATAATTTCGCCGACCGGTAGAAAAAGTTGTTCAGAAGATAACAAACTTTATCAAAAATCTGGATTTTATTTGATTTAAGGAGGTGACTGTGAAAGTTTTGTTTTCTCTGATTTTAGTAAGCTTTATCTCTAGCGGGGTCTACTTCGCATTTGCGAATGAATATTTATTGGATGAAGTCGAAACCGGCAATTTAAATGAAACTGTCGTAGCTGATCAGATTATGACTGCATCATCTGACACTGGGAGTAGTGTTGATTATTTCACTATACTTGATGTGAGTGGCGGTGGACAAACGGTAAATTCTATGTGTTGGTGGACACTGTTGGCGAGCGCTGCAGCACAGGCTGCAAATGATTCTTGGAGGATATGCGATATTTGTTTGGAACGCTATTATGAACATGTCAGGCGCAACCATCCCCGGTTGGGTGTATGGGAAGGTTGTGCAAAATGTCAGATTCCCTACAGAGATTGCAGGGCCGGAATTCACCGTTCCAGATAAGTATTTTGTTATTTCCCTTTTCAAGTGAACAATCATTTTTGAAAATGGTATTAGAAGCTATCTCATAAATACCATGATTTTTGTCATTTGTTATTTGTTTTTTACTCATCTCATTTATGAAATGAGTTCTAGTGATATCCAATGCGTATAAGCGTAGGGATACCTCTTAAAAACTGCAGATTAAAAATTTCTTTGATTGCAGATTTAATCCTGCTTTCGACGCATCTGTGGGTGAGCAGGCAAACATTCCCGTAATTCACTTTATCAGGGATAAGTTCTGCATCCGCCCTGCTTATGCTTACTCCATTTTCTCCGAGTATGGTAGTTATTGATCCTATTGCGCCCGGTCTGTCATATATTGGAATCCTCAGATAAAAGGAATTTTCAGTATCATCGATCTTGATGAGATCCGGATTGCTCCATTTTACACCGTTGAAATTGCTTCGCTTTCCTTCTCCCGTCTCTTTTGCGATTTCAATTACGTCTGATAACACTGCTGCGGATGTTGGCATCGGGCCGGCGCCTTTTCCCGTAAAGATCAGATCTCCTGTCGCCGCTCCGGAAACAATCACCGCATTAAATTCATTATCTACATTTGACAGGATATTTTTTTTGTCAAGAAGGACAGGGTTGACCCTCAGTTCAATCCCATTTTGATGCCTTTTTGCTATCGCTACATGCTTGATTTTAAATCCGAGACGGCTGGTAATTCTTATGTCATCCTGCTGCATATGATCTATTCCTTCAGTGTAAATACTTGATGTTTCTATAGAAGATCCGAACGCGAGTGTTGCCAGAATCGCGAGCTTTTGCGCGGAATCTTTTCCTGTTATGTCGAGGGCAGGATCAGGCTCGCAAAAACCATTTTCTATGGCTTTTTTTAGCGCTTCTTGAAAAGTAAGATTGTAGGATCCCATCTGTGTAAGTATGTAGTTACATGTACCGTTCACAATACCGCAGATAAAATCGATCCTGTCGGAAGCAAGACTTTCTCTGAGCGAACGAATGATCGGAATCCCCGCGCAGACACTTGCCTCGAAACTGATCCTGCGTTTGTGATTGTTTGCCATTGAGATGAGTGTTTTCCCATGGGCCGCAATAAGCGCCTTATTTGCCGTAACAATATGTTTTCCTGCGTCGATAGCGCGCAATACATATTCTTTTGCCTTGTCAGTCCCTCCTATCAGTTCCACTACCAGATCTATTTTTTTGTCATCTAGAATCTCATCGGGATTGTTGGTTACAAGCGACTCTGGCACGCCTCGCTTTTTCTTTTTATCTTTTACCAGTATTTTTTTTATGTCAACGTTCATGCCTGTCTTGTCGTAGATCATATCCCTGTTTTGTGATAAGAGTCTGACAAATTCTGTCCCGACATTTCCGCACCCTAACAGACCGATATTTATTATTTTACCGTTTCCGTTTTGCATGTTATTACCTCCAGTTTATCTAAGGCCTGTTTAAGATCGTTAAGCAAATCTTCTTTGTCTTCAATGCCCACAGAGATTCTCAGCAGACTGTCTGAAATCCCGCTTTGCAGTCTTACTTCTCTTGGTACGGATGCATGGGTCATTGTTGCGGGATTGCTCAAAAGCGACTTCACTGCGCCAAGACTTTCGGCAAGCGTAAAGAGTTTAAGATTTTTTATAAACTTTTTTGTTTCCTTCAGATCTGTTTTTATTTCGAACGATATTATCGCGCCGAAATCTTTTTGCTGTTTCCTGGCAATATCATGGTTTGGATGATTGGCGAGACCGGGATAATAAACTTTACTGATTTTTGAATGGCTGCTCAGGAAATCGGCGATCGCTTTCGCGTTCTCGCAATGCTTTTCTACACGAAGCGCGAGCGTCTTTATTCCTCTGAGTGTAAGATAGCAGTCAATCGGTCCGGGGATAGCTCCCACAGCGTTCTGGAAAAATCTGAGCTCATCATAAAGCTTTTGATCATTTGTGACAAGACCGCCTCCTATGACATCTCCATGCCCAGCGATATATTTTGTTGTGCTGTGTATGACAATATCGGATCCAAGTTTGAGCGGTTGCTGGAGGTAAGGAGTCGCGAAAGTGTTGTCTACAACGGTCAGAATCTTGTATTTTTTCGCCAGTTTTGCGGCGGTTTTGATATCAGTTATTCTAAGAAGCGGATTTGACGGCGATTCAAGCCAAAGAATCTTTGTGTTTTTCTTTATGGATTTATTTATTTCCTGAATCTTGGTGGTATCAGCAAATGTGAATTCAACACCGAATTTCTGGTATAGTTTTGTGAAGATTCTATAGCTTCCGCCGTACAGATCGTTTGATGCTATGATGTGGTCTCCGGTTTTTAGCAGGTTAAGTATTGTGTTGATTGCGCTCAGACCGCTTGCGAACGCGAGCCCATATTTGGCGTCTTCAAGAGATGCGAGGGCTTCTTCAAGTGTTTTGCGTGTCGGATTTTCTGTTCTGGAGTAGCTGAACCCTCTGGTAACGCCGGGTTCAATCTGCTGATATGTTGAAGTTTGATATATAGGAAGGTTAATCGCTCCGGTTAAAGGATCATTATTTTGGCCAAAGTGAATGGCCTTCGTACTAAATTTCATTTTATACCTCGTTTTATGGGTGGAGTCCGGAATTCTAGGTTCCAAACCCTAAATTTTTAATTCAGATGTCCCGGACTGGAAGATAACTGACTGAGTGTGGCTACAAAATTACGCAACCGTTCAGGCAGTTCCTGCCCGGGCTGCGCATGATCATGCTAACTATGCCACACAACATAAGTGCGGGTTAATATATGAGTTCCGGGTTGACTTGTCAATAGCAAACTTCATTTTTTGCTGAAATTTTAAATACCTCTTAAAGCAGTGATTAGTTAGAAATAATTCAATTTGCGTGCTTATCCGGAATATTTTTAGTCTTGTTATTAAACAAATCATCTAAAATGATGATTAAGTTATAGCTATTTGACGGAGGTATTATGAAAGCGTTAAGTAAATTATTTTTGGGACTGGTTGTAGTAGTTCTTCATCAGGGATCGAATGCCTTTTCGATGCAGCAGTCAAACCAATCTTGGGGAAATCTATATGTTAACTCTCCTTATTTAGAGTATGCTGAGTCGGTTGCGCAAACTTCGGATGGAGGTTTTATAGTAGCTGGTTACAGTATCAATAACCTTGTATCTTCGGCGGGTTGGCTGAGGAAATTGAATAGTAACGGTGGTATCGTTTGGCAAAATCGGTATGAATATTCCGGTAATTCTTCATCAACAATTATTTTGAAAAAAGTTGTAACAGCAAATAATGGCTTTTTTGTCGTAGGGAGCAAATTAACGAATATGAACACCATGCAACCGAGCAGCGATATATTTGTGATGAGACTTGACAATTCCGGGAATATATTATTTCAGAAGAGCTACGATATCGGTGCTGCTATTGATGTTTTTACTTCTGCTGATTATACGGTCGACGATGGTCTGATAATAAGTGGATTCAGTTTGTTTGGTAGAGCATTTATTATAAAAATAAACCACTCAGGAATGACGCGATGGCAAAGAACGGTACAATTTTTTGTGGCATCAACTATACAAACTTTGGATGGTGGATACTTAGTCTTGGGCTTTGCAGCTTTAAACACAATCGTTATAAAACTCGATTTATTTGGTCATACAATCTGGCAGCATATTTACTATTCCCCGGTTTATTCAACGCCTCTTTACCTCAAACAAGGTATCAATGGCGATTTTGTTATTGCAGCAACCTCAATAGAGGGCGTTTCAATTCTTAAAATTGATCCTAATGGGATTCCTATTTACCAGAAGCTATATAAAAACAAATATGTATTTGGAATAAGATCATTAGATGTTACTGCGGACGGAGTTGTTTTAGCTGGCTATGGTTTTAATAGCGGTTTAGGGAACGTGAATATGGTCGTTTTGAAGCTTAACAACGAAGGAGGTATTGACTGGCAGAAAGTCTATGGTAATGGCCAGATAAGTTCCAGCGCAAGTTCAGTGCAACAAACTTCAGATTTAGGATATGTACTTGCCGGATCTGCAATAATTACGAGCGTATCAGCGAACAGCTGTGTGTTGAAAATATTATCTGATGGTACCGTCCCGTTTAATTCGTCAAGTGGTTGGGCTATCCAAGATGGAAATTATTCTGCAGTTGATTTGGATGTTGGGTTTTCTTTAATAAACTTTAAA
>JACQRL010000304.1 GCA_016206485.1 Planctomycetota bacterium
GACGATGCACAGCATCTATACAACAACCTCCTATACTGTCATGTGGATGGTTTTGCATAAGATACTGCCATGCCTTATTGAGAAAACCAGATTTATAGTCACACCCAAGCATTAAAGACCATACTGAGGTCGGCTCTGCCCAGCGTTCCAGGATAGTCTGACATCGCTCATTTGCCATCTTTAAATATACCCGCGACGAAAGGACATTGGGCAATACAATATTCCCGCCTTCTAACGTCCATATAGTATCTTTTAACTCTCCTTTTACGGTTTGAAGTGACCCTTTCGCATATTTACGCAAGGCATTAATAAAATCATCCAATCTGGCGTGGATAAATTCTGTATTTTTAATCATCTTATTTGCACGTTCAAGTATCATAGGCAATTCAGGTTGTGGCTCCATATGGTCTACCCCATTAAGGAGAAGTAACACAGGTGTTTGAGCATTGTCTGTTGATATTTTAACAATATCTGCTAAAGCCTTAACAGCCTCCTCAGGCTTCTGGGTAAGCATATAATCCCATTCAGAATATTTGCCGCGGAGATTGGGAGGGAGTGAAGCAGCAAAAAATGCCGCATTACTATAACCGCAGTATTGTGGAAGGTGGTATGCCAAAACCCGACTGCCATCAGGCGATTTCCACCACAGTTCGCTTTTGTATTTATTTCCAGAAAGTCCGCGCCAGATTATGGCATTATCCATATCAAATCCTCGCAAAATCTGTGGCATCTGGGATATATGTCCGAACATGTCTGGCAGATAACCGGTCTTTGAACAACCGCCAAATTCACTGGCAATCCTGTACCCTCTAAGCAGGTTTCGTATAAGAGATTCTCCACTAACACAGAACTCATCAGGCAGGACATACCACGGACCAACAACTATACGTCCTTCACAGATATATTTTTTGAGGAGGTCGGACTTTTCCGGACGAATTTCAAGATAATCCTCAAGTACGATTGTCTGTCCGTCAAAATTAAAATGTTTGTACCCCGGGTCAGAATCTAATAATTCCAGAAGTTTATCTACTAACCTTACAAGTCTTATGCGAAACTGCTGGAACGGAGCATACCATTCCCTATCCCAGTGTGTATGCGAACATATATAGGCTGTATATTTTTTCATGAATACCATTATATCCTATTTTTTCAAGGGTGTCCATTATTTTTTGCATGGATTACCCAATGCGCTCCCGATCATTCTAACTTGTATCTTATCTTTATGATGCTCAGAGTTTCTTAATATCTATATTCTTTCGCAGTTTTAAACATCGCTTCAATATTCTCTAATGGTATATCTGCGAATATAGTTGATTCATCGCAAACAATGAACCCGCCATCCTTTGTACCCAGGTTTTCAATCAACCACCTCGTTTCATTTGCAACATTTTCAGGGGAACCATGTCTTAATGTTGTGTGATTGCTGGGAGCGGTGCCGAAAGATATGGAACCTCGGTATTCCCGGGCAATTCTTCTACGGTCATTGCAACCTTCCTCAAGATTATGGAGTATATCCACTCCACATTCAATTAAATCCGGAATCAAAGGTTCAATATAACCGCAGGTGTGAAACCAGACATCCATCCCTTTCTTATGGCTAAAATTGAATAGATCTTTATACTTCGGCTTTAAGATGTCTCTGAAAAGGGAGGGACTTACAAACAAACTTGTAGATGTACCAAGTTCATCTCCGTACATTATACAATCAGCACCAACCTCAGCCCATTCTTCAATTAGACCAATCTGCACTTCCATAATCTTATCCAATAGAATGGCAGCGTATTCTTTTTCAAGACAAAGGTCTTCTAAGAACTGGGTAACCCCACGCAGATATTGAGCTCTTACGAACATCCCATGCCATACACCCCCAACTAAGTAAAAATCTATCGGAACACGTAAACATTTCTTAATATAATCAAGTATGCCTGGTGGATGAGGCTCAGGGAATTTGTGATTCTTCAAATCTGACCAATCCTTTATCAAAGGCTCTTTTACCATTGAGGTCCACATACCTTCTGCTTTCTCCCACACACATCCATACTCATCTTCACCTTCTTTGCTTGGTTTCCAGTTAGAAGGTGGGTCAGGAGCAGGAATAAGAAAATCGCT
Organism: Planctomycetota bacterium; assembly: GCA_016206485.1. Lineage (GTDB taxonomy): Bacteria > Planctomycetota > MHYJ01 > JACQRL01 > SBBU01 > JACQRL01. The sequence continues at coordinate 2,110 of JACQRL010000304.1, forward strand.
ACGATATCTTTTTAGTAACTTCCATAGTTTCTCGCCATGTTTTCCGAATGCATCAGGCGAGAAGTCCTCTGTCTTTAAAGGGACCTCTTTAGGTCTCTTAAAATGAATCGCTTTCTTTACCTCTTCCTTTGTCATATCTATCCTTTCTTTTTTAGAATTTCTGCTATCTTCCCCTTCTGAAAAATTACCCTATCAGGAACAAGTTCAAAAAC
>JACQRL010000329.1 GCA_016206485.1 Planctomycetota bacterium
GAGTATTTTTGTATAATCTCTTTCACGCTCATTCTTTCTACAAAGGAGTCATGACACGCGCCTCTATACTCTTTTACAACATATCTTTCAATTAATCCTCTTAGAGATAATCTTTTATCCATCTTTGGAAGTATTCTTTTTATTTTTTCAGTGTAATGAGCTGAAAGTTTGTCCCTGAGCAATCTTCTTGCATAATCTATCCGATTGAGGACATCTTTTTCTCGAATTCCCATTTTTTGCGCGATCTCGCCGGTCGGGATCTTATCCTTGTAATACATCATAAATGGCTGTTTGTGCTGATCTTTCAAGCTAGAGAGAATCCGTTCAAACTTTTCAATTGTTTCTCGCTCGACTGCTGTACTCAAAGGAGTCCTTGCCTTCTTATCTACAAAAATGTGCTCAATAGGAGAGTTATCCCTGGAAAAATTTTCATAATTAACACCTTTTTTCCGGATAAACCTCGCTTTTTCGCGCCTGAGATTTTTAGCGATCCCAAAAATCCATTTAGTGAGCTTAAACTCAGGATTAAATCGCTCAATACTCTTAAACGTTTCTGCCATTGTATCGTGCGCGAGTTCCTGATCTCCAAATACGCTCAAAATAATCCTATAATAGCGATCATAGACTCTATTCCACGCGGAACGATCCTTGCCCAGTAATGCAAGCCTCAATTCATTTACTTCCATATTACAGTAATTGTAGAGATCTTAGCAGAGGAGCAAGAATTTTATAAATAGAAGGATCTTTATATCTGATCAGTCCATATACTGAAACTGAAGTAAGTGCCTCAACGAGACCTTTTAGTTGGAGATGATACTTATCAACTACCTGGTTTTTATTCGCATTCAAAAGTATACCGTGAAGTTTGACCCCATTGTCAGACAGGCAATCTACTGATAATAAAGTGTGATTAATCGTTCCGAGCCACGGAGTGGCAACTAACAATGTTTTTAAATCCAACACAGCCGGGATCATATATACTTTCTTTTGTGAATCGATAGGAACTGCAACTCCTCCTATTCCTTCAATCAAGGTTACCTCAGAGCGGTTGATGATCTCCTTTGTTTTCGAAATTATCATCCTGAAATTCAGCCTTCTTTTTAGATTCAAAGACGCCTGATAAGGAGAAAGCGGGAGCGGTAAGTCATAGAAATTATACAAATTAACGCCCCGAATCTTTGAATAAACAGACATATCCGTATTTTCTGTCCCGGTAGAAATAGGTTTAATAACCGAAACTTTTATTCCTTTGCTGATAAGCAGACTTGCCAGAGCTGATGTTAAAAAAGTTTTTCCAACACCTGTATCAGTGGCAGTTATGAACAATGCTCTATTCACAATAATTTTGAAATATACTAATATACCAATGACTAATCCTACACGAATACGTTGTTATTCTGGGTCCTCTTTTTCCTCTGCTTCTTCTTGTACCAGCTTATCGCTATCGCGTACAATATCGACAATCCATTCCTTTGGAAGCTTGTCTATCCCTTTACATTCAGGATATTTAGGACATCCCAGGAAAGGACCTCTTCTCGTATATCTGACAATCATCTTGGATTTACACTGGGGACAATCTTTCATCTGCCCATCAGGAACCTTGACTATTTTATCACCTCTCAGGATTGTTTTCGTATATTTGCAATTCGGATAATTGACACATGCCAAAAATTTACCAAACCTTCCTAGTTTTATAACCATTTCAATGGCGCAATTTATGCAAAACTCGTCCTTTACAATATTATTTGGTGAGAATTTCTGATTTCCGCACGTTTCGTTTTTACAAATGGTTTTTTTTCCGTTACGGCTCCAGTTGACAATCATATCGTTTCCACATTTGTCGCATTTACCTTCTACAGTATCCCTTAACTGCTCCATATTTTTTTCAGCCTTGGAAAGCTCAACCCTGAATCCCTTGTAGAATTCATCAAGAAGTTTCCCCCATTCCTGCTTTCCCTCTTCTACTTTATCAAGCGATTCTTCCATCTTGGCAGTAAACTGAATATTTATAAAGTTAGACATATGTTTTTCCAGCGCTCCGGTAACCAAAATGCCCAATTCTGTAGGTTTAAGCTGTCTTCCCTCACTTATTACATAACCTCTTGATTGTAAGGTTGTCAGCGTGGGTACATACGTACTCGGCCTGCCAATCCCATTTCTTTCCAATATTTTGATCAGACTTGCCTCTGAATAGCGGGGCGGCGGTTCAGTAAACTTCTGCTGAGGCTTAATTGTTGGTGTTTGTAGTGTTGATCCCTCTTTCATTTTTGGAAGCTGCTGTTCCTCTTCAGCTTCTTTTGCCCTGTAAACTTTATAATAACCGTCAAATTTCAGCTCGCGGCCTCTCACATTAAAGTCAAATCTGCCTGCTTTAATCTGAACTTCTGTTACATTATAAACAGCAGGTGTCATTTGTGATGCTATAAACCTTCTCCAAATCAGGTCATAGAGTTTATACTGCTCTTCTGCAAGATATTTTTTGATCGATTCCGGAGATCTGGCGGGATCTGTTGGCCGGATGCACTCATGCGCGCCCTGAACCAGTTTCGCCCTTGCTTTGTAAATATTCGGCTGGTCAGGGAGATAAGGTTTAGGATAACTATCCTTGATAAAATTTCTCACTTGAGTCATTGCGATATCTGATACTCTGACAGAATCTGTTCTCATATATGTAATAAGCCCTATCGGTCCTTCTCCCAATTCTATACCTTCATACAATCTTTGCGCGATCATCATGGTTCTCTTCGATGTGAATCCGAGTTCTGTTGACGCGCGCTGCTGCAGTAAACTTGTTGTGAACGGAGAATATGGCCTGTCCTGCCTTTCTTTTGCCTGAACCTGCGCGACTTTGAAAGGTAATTTTCTGAGTTCTTCAGCAATCTTATTCGCTTCTTTTCCATTATTAATATCTGCTGTTTCCCCGTCAATTTTTGAAAGTTTCGTTTCAAATTTAATACCATCAACTGTGAATTCTGCAAAGATGAGCCAGTATTCGACAGGTTTAAAGGCTATGATTTCCCGCTCTCTATCCACAATTAATTTAAGAGCGACTGACTGAACTCTTCCCGCGCTCAATCGTGTCGCAATCTTGCTCCAGAGAAGAGGACTTAACTTATAGCCGACAATACGATCTATAATTCTTCTTGCCTGCTGCGCATTTACCAAACTATCAGAGATCTGCCTGGGATTCTTCATTGCATTGAGGACTGCATCTTTTGTGATCTCATTAAAAGTTACTCGTTGATATTTTTCTGCCGGAAGGCGAAGGGCATGTACTAAGTGCCATGCTATAGACTCCCCTTCTCTATCCGGATCTGATGCTAATAGAACCATTTCAGAATTTTCTGCATAAAACTTTAGCTCTTTAACAATATCTTTTTTCTTGTTAAGAATTTTGTACGTAGGGACGAACCCTTCCTCTATATTAACACCGATATCACCGCCTCTGGGCCTTACGGGAAGATCTCTCACATGACCCATACTGGCTGTAACGTGATAATCAGATCCCAGAATTTTGTTGATTGTCTTACATTTCGCAGGAGATTCAACAATAACAAGGTTCTTAATGGGGCCTGCAGGAAGTGTTAATTCAGCTTTTTTCTTATCCTTTTCACCTTTTAACTTAACAGTTTTCGTATCATTTTCCTCAGGTTTAACTGGTGGTTCTTCTTTCTTTACATCATCCTTGGAATCACCGACATTAACTTCTTTTTTCTTTCTAGGCATAATTAGTGTGATATTGTGTTAAATATTAAGCCGTAGTCAAGGCGGAGAATACGACTCTACATCTGTGCTATTAATGTAGAATCACCGGGCCTCTCCCTCCACAGATTGGAATTTTATCTCCGTAATCTTCTTCAAATCTGCGTTAAACAGAACTTTTGCTAACCACCTGTTAGTTTACATCACTTCTAAACAACTTACAATTTCAGCTCAATAACTAGAATGGATAAGGTTTTTTATTTAATGCAAAATCTGGAGGAATCCAGAGCTCAATCTGAAACACCAGCATATGCCTGGGTACTGTTCATCTCATTTGTGCTTCTCATGCTGATTATAGACCTGGGAATCATCCAGAGAAAAGCACACGTTGTCAGGTTTAAGGAGGCGTTATTCTGGACAATAGTATGGATTTCGATGGCGATCGGGCTTGGCTTCATAATCTTATCATGGAAAGGAACCGATCTGGCAATCGAATATATAACTGCTTATCTTATAGAAGAATCGTTGTCTGTGGATAATATATTCGTTTTCGTAACGATTTTCTCATATTTTCGGGTTCCGGATGAATACAGACACAGGGTTTTGTTCTTCGGAATATTAGGAGCGATAATATTAAGAGGAATCTTTATTTCCGTCGGAATAGTACTGATAAGCGAATTCGACTGGATACTGTATGTTTTTGGCGCGATACTATTTATTACAGGAGTCAAACTCACAATTAAGTCAGAATCTGTAGACGTAAAAAAGAATCCTATATTGAAAATTGCCAGGAAATTCCTTCATATCACGCCTGATTACCACCAGCAGAAATTTTTTATAACCCAGGCAGGAAAAATTGTTGCAACACCGCTTTTTCTCGTCCTGATTATGATTGAAACTACAGATATCATATTTGCAATTGATTCTATACCTGCTGTCTTCGGGGTGACAAGAGATCCTTTCATTGCATTTACCTCAAACATAATGGCAATTCTAGGACTACGCGCAATGTACTTCCTTTTGGAAAATCTGGTTGACAAATTTAGTTATCTCCGTATTGGAATCGCTGTTATTTTAATGTTCGTCGGGATCAAAATGCTCGTGGGGCACTATTTAAAAATTCCCCCTATCATTACGCTTTCATTTATGGCAGCAGTATTGATAGCCAGCATGCTTGCATCAGTAAGAAAAACGCGAATTTCTTAAGCAATCAGCAGCATTCATCCCTGTTTTTCTTTGAAAATGAGAATATGTGATTTATATTAGATATGTATGGTCAGCTGGGCAAGAGGTATGGCGCAGGGACTCTGGACAGTCCTTATAGGAATGAAAATAACACTCAAATACATGCTCACTCCTCCTGTCACAATGCATTATCCAGATGAAAAATGGGAGGTTTCTGAAAGATACAGAGGACAAATCAAATGTGATATTGATGCGTGTATTGTCTGCGACTTATGTGTTAAGGCTTGTCCTGTAGATTGTATTACAATAAACTGGAAAAGAGAAGAAGGTAAAACCGGCAAGGTAGCGACAAACTTTCTGGTCGACTATCAAAAATGTATATTTTGCGGTCTATGTACTGAACCTTGTCCCACCAATGCTATTTTTCATTCACACGATTATGAAATAGCTTCCTATACTAGAAAGCCTCAGGTTATTGACTGGGCAATCCCTGAAAACATCGTTATTAACCCTAAAAGAAAACCTATGAAAAAATCCGCACCTGCGCCAAAGAAACCTGCCACTCAAGCTTCGACAGCAACTCCTGCCCAACCTGCAGCAACAGCAACTGCAACTGTTTCTCCTACACAGGAGGAAGCGCTTTCTCTGCCAAATTCTCCTGAAAATAAAGGGAAAGTTATCAGTGTATGGATTGAACCCGGCTGTATAGTTTGCGATCTGTGTGAAGATACCTGCACTGAAGTATTTAAAGTCAATCCTGATACCAGTGTAGTTCTCAGTGATAATCTGAGCAAATGGGCACAGTTAAGTGAAAAAATAATCGACGCTGCAGTTGGATGTCCGGTCAATGTCATTAAATATAAAGTTGGGGAGTAATGTCATATTTCATTAATGATGAGTGCATAGGCTGCACGATCTGCGCAAAAAAGTGCCCTGTTCCCTGCATTGACGGAGATGTAAAAAAGCTTCATGTGATCCTCCCTGATATCTGCATTGACTGCGGCGTCTGCGCATCATACTGCCCTGTTGACTGCATAGAAAATCAGTACGGAATCATTGAACAAAAGATTGAGGCAGCAAAGCGCCCTATAGCTGTTGTAGTTGAAGATAACTGTACCGGATGTGAATGGTGTGTCGATGTATGCCCATTCGATTGTCTGGAAATGACACAACCGGAAGGGGAAAGCGTTGTTACGAAAATTGCGAGAAATGTCAGAGAGAAAGACTGCGTTGGATGCAAGCTATGCGAAGAAGTCTGTATACAAAAAGGCGCAATAATAATTAAATATCCGGACGGAACTTATGCTCCCGATATAGGAGTCGAAGTCACACTCGATAATCCGAATAGGTATTAATTTGTGCCAATATACGAATTCAAATGCCTTAAATGCAGGAAAAAATTTGAAAAGATAATCTCATTTTCGTCCAGAGCAAAAAGCGAATGCCCAAAATGCAAAAGTAAAAAAGTGCAGAAACTTATATCCTCCTTCGGGATCAACAAAGGAAGCTATTCTGAAGCAAGCTTCAGCAGTAAAGGCGGATGCGGCGGAGGGTGTACAAGCGGAGGGTGAGGAAGTTGCTCCTGCAACTAACTCCGTAGGAGAAACAAATTGCCTGAATCCTCTCAACAAATCTATTTTAAATCAATCAATTCCATTCCAATTGAAGAACTTCAAAGCGACGGAAAACTTACACTTGTATTCTTAACTGCAAACTGGTCAGTAATATGCCGGCTGTTTTTTGAAGAAATAGAACAAAATCAATCTTTAATAAATTTTTTAAACTCAAAGCTGAATGTAATACTGATAGAAATTGATGAAAGACCTGATCTGTTTATAAGGCTTAACGCCGGGGCGCTTCCATCAATAATTCTTTTTACCTCACAATTCAAACCGATATGGGCAAGCAGTTATATCCAGTCAAAAGAGCTGGAGGACCTCTTGACCAAATTTATAAATATGTTTTTGGACAAAAAAAACACCGATGTGGAGAAACTTATAGACTCGCGTGAAGAAAAAATAACCACAATTAATGAAAACTTCACAATAGGCAGCAGACAACTCGATTTGGACATATTTCAAAGGACAGTAAAAAACATTCTTGTCGACTTTGATTTTCTCAGAGGAGGATTCGGGAAAGCTCCGAAACTTGCCCTGCCAAGCTCCTTGAAAATTGTGGCTGAAGCTTACAAAGAGACCGGAGGCAATGACTTTGAAGCCATTTTAGCAACTGCATTCGAATCATATCTGAAAAAAGGGCTTCTTGATAAACAAACTAAAACATTCTACAGAGGTTGTATAGACGAAAACATGATGCAGCCAATTCCTGAAAAATTGTCGTTTGACAGCATTGAAACTGTGAATGTGCTTCTCGGCATCGATACAATACTTATGGGGTCACAAAACAAACAGCTTTTCACTCAACTCACCAACAACTTCATCAACACCTTTATGGACAAAAATACCGGCATGTTCAAGCTTACGGATAACACAAATTTATACTACAAAGAAGCCAATTGCATGATCGGATGCACGTTGATCGATATAGCTCTGAAACTATCTGACAGGCAGGATTTTACCAGAATAGCAGAAGAAATTTTTTCTAAAGCAAAAGATTTGAAACACAATCTGATCTCGAAAGATCAGCGCGAATTTCTTAGAGATCAAGCCTATCTGCTCAGATTATGCAACAAATTATACGACACGACAAAGAAACAAGAATATCTGGAATCAGCGCAACAGCTGCAGAAATCAATCTACAGCAAATTTTATAAGAAGGAGCTCTGCGGACTTGCTGATGTGGAAATACTAAATACAAAAGAAGGAATACTTAATTACATTAAAGATATAGAAGACAGCGCTGTCTATGCTGATGAATGTGTCGAACTCTACAGATTTACAAATAATAATGCCTATCTTGAAACAGCAAGACAGCTTTTAAGCAATTTTCCGGACCAAGGCGCCGGTTACGGACACTGGACAGCTAACTTTGCCCTGGCAGTCAGGAAAATTCTTTCTATTTCAAACGCTTAAATGTCCAGTTGGTTCAGTATTTTTCTTTTCACATTTACTCTGGGTACGCTCATATATCCGTTAATTCTCATTAATAAGAAAGATATTACTGAAAATTTCATCAGAACACCCATATATGTCGGGCTTTTTCTAAGCCTAATTTATCTCATGATTGCCGACAAAAGTCCTCAAAATATCACGTTTTTTTTATCTGCACTGCTGATAAGTTTTTTCTGGAATCAATCGATTATTAAAATAATTGGATATCTTGTTCTATTTGGAGCGTCAGGAGTCATCCTCTATAAACTTAATCCGAATTTTAAAGATGTCATAAAATTGGGTTTAAGCTCTCTTGTAAATGGCTGTGCGCTGGGAACGATGCTTCTTGGACATTCATATCTTTCAAATAAACTTATGAGCTTCACAGTACTGATAAACAATACAAAACTTTTGTTATTATTTTTTATCCTGAACATTCTCTTCAGTCTGTTTTTGATTTCAACGCAATTGCCGGTTTTCAAAGAATTTTATGACAGCTCTGACCTTGTATTGGCTTTTATAGTCCTGCGATTTGCTACTGAGGTTATATCGCCATTTCTGACCCTTATGGCGCTCAAATGCGCTAAGCTGCATTCAAACCAGTCAGCCACCGGAATACTATATAGCGTTTGTACGGTAGTCCTGATCTCTGAGATAACAAATATTTACCTGCACTTTTCCAGGGGAATCCTTGTATAAGCTAAAACTGATCTGTAAAAAGTGCTACAAAACTTGTACTTCTGATCATCAAAAAATGCGGGTTGACTGCAAAAGATGCGGATCAATAACGCAAGTCGCCACAGAGAAAATAACTGACCCTTTGCAAATTTGTCCTGTCTGCAATTATGCGTACTTTTATATTGAATCCAATTTCTCAAAGCCTATCGGGCTTTTCATACTTCTGGCCGCTGCGTCAATTTTCATTTCATTGCATATCATAAATCCGTCCGGCTGGAATGTTCTGGTAATAGCCGCGGCATTCATAATAGATGCTATCGCCTATAAAATATCAGGATTCAGGACAGTTTGCTACAACTGCCTGACCGAGTTTATTAATCTTAAGATCAACCCTGAACATAAAGAGTATAACCTCATCATAGCTGCAAGATTTACAAATCAAAATAACAATAAATAAACTATATATTACGATCTATTTGTAATCACTGCGGTAAAACCAAGCAGGCTCGCCATTGCAATTGTTAAAATAATTAATGCAGAATGGTTTCCCCTAAATGGCATGACAGATGATGAACAACCCTTTTTGCTGCTTCCTTTCCCTGATGATTGGGATTGATTTGGATTCACTGTTGAACTGTTATTATTATTGTTTACAGGATCAGGTATAAAAACCGGGCCTGTAGGCGGCGCAGGTGGATTTCCTGATAATGAAGAACCTCCTGCCGCAGTTGCGCTTACTGGTCCGGAGTACAAGGTACAACTGACAAAAACCAGGAAAATAGTGCAAGCTTTTATTCTGTATGAGTATGTAGTTCCCGGCTGCAGCCCGCTGTCTATATATTCCCTAGCAGTTCCAGGCACTTCAGAAAGTAATTGGAATTGTCCTCCGATAAACGATCTTTCTATAGTAAAATTTGTCGGGTTACTGCCGTAGCTCCATGTCAATTTGATTTGTGTATCTGATATTGCAGTTGCAGTAAAATTCCCAGGTCCCGGCATTGAACCGCTTCCGGGGCTCACACTGACTGTTGCTTCATTTGTATAATCTGACATTCCAAGGTAGGGTGCCCATGCCCTTACCCGGTAGGTTATCTGAATCACATTAGACAAATACGGAAGCACTTCAATATGACTAACCTGTCCAGTTTCAGCATGAGCAGGGAGTTCTGTGATAACTATCCAATCTGTCCATTGTGTCGTAGGTCCAAACCATCCCTGAACCTCCGTAAGAAACTTTCTTTCGAGCTTAAATCCCATCTCATTTGTCGAATTATCATCAAACGTAATTATTCTTGATACAGGCTGGCCTGCTCCAAGCGTTACCTGAAGATTTGTCGGAGCAACTAGAAAATTACTAGGTATATAAAAAGAAACAGTATTCGAATATGTTGAAAATACGGTATTACCGGAAATGACTCGGTAAGATCTTATTCGGTATGTGTAGTAAATCCCGATAGAGAGACCGGTATTTATATAGCTCGAACTATTAGCAGCGACTGTAATTAGTGTCGTACCGGAGCTGCTCGTTCTTTCGATCTCAAACCCATTTTCAACCAAACTTGTATCTATCCAGGTTAGAGTTGCATTATTTTGTATGACAGATTTTTGAAGATCAATCGGAGCAGTAAGCGGATCAGAACTCCCAAGGCTTGTAACTTCCACCTCGTTAGAGTATCCGGAAAATACACTGTTATTATAATGAGACCTTATCCTGAATCGGAACGACGTTCCTGCCGTAATCTGACCTGAAACAAATGCAAAATATCCATTCGAACCTGCCTGAGCAACCTGAGCATATGGTCCGTTATTGATACTTTTTTCCACAAAAAATCCAGTCTCTCCTATAGAATTATCTTGCCAGGTACACATCACTCCCTGTCCATTGGTAGGATCTGTATATGCTGATGAAGCAAGATAAGTAGGCGCATCAAGTGAAGTGATCGGTACCGTTACTGATACCACATTTGAATCTAAAGACGATGAGGTGATCCCATTGCTATCAATAGCGAGATTTCTTGCCCTATAAAAGAATGTCGAACCGGGAGGCTGAAGATTAGGATCCTGCAGCACAGATGTTCCAGCAGGAACAGTATCAAGCAGAGTATAGTGTCCTCCACCATCACCACTTCTGTATATTTCCGTAGATGTCGCAATAGTCGAATTTATCGTTATATTGATTACTCCTCCCAATATGGATGTACTATATGAGCCAGTTATGATTGGAGCGTTCGGTCTGGAAACAGCGCATTCATTTGTATAAATCGCGCAGAAAATACTGGATGAGTTTGACCAAACAATCAGATTGTCATCAAAATTCGGCGCAAGATATGGACGCCCAAAAGTATTCGATATGAGCGTTCCTGTTGCGACACATGCCGGTTCAATCGTACTCCCAACATCATTCAATTGCTGTCCATACAGCTTCGATGATCCGGTTGAAGCATTATAATCTTCCCATAAAACTATTATTCTGAAATCTTGAATAAACATCTGAGGATTCCTTTGAGCTCCTGATACGGTCGCAATCGCTACGGAAGTACCTTCATCCCATATTAACGTACCGCTTGAGTCAACTTTCTGCATGTAGAGATCTGTTGAAGTACCAGTTCCACTTTCAAATACAACTAATGCGCTTCCATCAACATCAACTGCTATAGAAGGATTATTATGTGTCAAGCCATCATTTGTCACATTGACTGAAAAATCGATGCCTCCACTTACTCTGACCCTTTTTACTACTATTTCACCATTTTCAATACAGGTTAAATAACAGTCAGTTGAAGCAGTTGCTATTTTATGAGATGATCCATTGTTTGATACAACTACCCCTGAAGTCCCGTTAAAACCGCTCTGTATCTGCAGTGAAAAATTTATTGCAGTGATTCTAATCTCAGAGTTTTGGTCTTTCCATGCTATGTAAATAATCTGGCTGTTGATCTCATCATCTACAGCTATTTCAACTTCTGTAATTCCATCGCTATCAGATATTACAGTCGTAAGTGTTTTAGTAAGAGTTCCATCCGAGTTTTTTACCACGACTCCTTTCAAAACCGTTGGAACGCCAGTAGTCTGTTCCAGACACAATATGACTGAGTCCTGGTCTGCTGCACGTATTAAAGGATCTTTATAGCTTGCATTTGAAGATGAAATTATTTTGATCCCATTCGATCCCACTCCCCACATCGACGATGTTAATCCTGAGTTAAATCTGTTGGCAAAAATTTCAGTTTTGCCTGTAACAGAATTAAGACTTTCCGCTGTAACTAGAATCGAACTGAATATCTTATCCGTATCAAAATCAGGGTTCCTGTCCACCGCATTCACATCAATTACAGTAGCTGCCTGAGCCGGAGTAAATGAACTGTCGCTGTTGATCCTTCTTGCCTGAATCGACTGATTCGCGCCGCTTCTGGTGAAAACTGCAAAAGCACCATTACTTCCGTCACTTTTTGCTACCACCTCAGATCCGATCACATTTGTTGCCAGCTGCTGACCAGCACTCCATTCATAAATTTGTGTTATTGGATCAGTATCAGATACCTGCGCATAAGCAATAACCGGTAAAATGAACAAAATACCCAGTTTTATAAGGCGTTTTGACATAATCATATCCTCCACAAATAATTTATGTCTCTTATACACCCTTTTGAGCAATCCCTTTAAAAAATTTTTATGCTAACATGGAGGATCTGGTCAGGCTTTGTTGAAATCCTTGTGAAAATGGCTCAGAACTACTATGCTGTGGGCTTAATACTTATACTACGCGAGAGGATCCCAGACTTCTGTATTCTGCTTCCTGACTACTAACTATTATTACCTAGCTACTGTTATTAGTTCCCTTTCTTCCTATTCAGCTCTTTAAGTATCAAGAATGACGTATTGAGTTCATCCTGAGCTCTTGTGGTAAATTCCGGCTGGTTTCTATGGATTTCTACAATGCACAGATAGCAAAGTATGGCCTTAAAATAGAGCATAACCTGTTCACTTATGCTTATGCCGATATTTTTTATCGCAAGTCCCTTAAACAATACACCTTCATCAAATAATTGTTTACAGTCCAAAAATATATCTGTCTTTAACTTTTCATAATCAGCCGGGTTTTCACTCAAATTAACGAAGAAATTCTGGATCTGCTTATTATATGCGATCGAAGCTGCCTCTTTCAAAACAGCTCTTACCCAATAGTCAGGCATTTTTTCTCTGAAGCGTTCCTGATACGCGGAAGTTATGTAAAAATACGCAAGTGATATTAAAGAGTCGATAAATTTATCATCGCTTCGCAACTCCCTGATTTCATTATTGAGCAGTTTCTCTCTCATTATATCTAGAACCAGATGTTCGCTTTGTATCCTGATATCCACATTGTTTGAAGTTAAAAGTGGAGCAAGTTTGTAAAGAATGAAATCTATGAGAGATTTACCGCTTTTATCAGATAGAACCGTCTTAAGTGTTTCAGAGTCTATTTTCCATTTGATATGCTTAAATTTATATGCAGATAACTTATATAGATTCACCGCAATGACCGCCGATTTCAGAGATCTTGCCTCGCCTTTGAGGGTATTTGATTCTATTTCATCTATCAGATCTTCTATTATCTCACGCGCGCTATCCTTGTCATTAGGTCTTGCGCAACCGCTCATTATTGAAAACTGAGAACCAAGAACTAAAAGCAGCAGCAGACATTTTTTAACCATTTTAATTACTGTTCCCCTCTTCAAGCATGACGAATCTGCAGCCGGTTATGGAGTTCTGCGTAACTTGCGTCCCATCTTTTATTACTTTGACTAAAATCTGAGATTGCACTGATTGTATTGGAAGGATGATAATAGCCTTCTCCTTTGTCATAGAGGTAAACTTATCGTAAAATCTGGTACAACACGCTGAAACGATGATTTTGTCAAACAATGTACTGAAACTGTAATTCATAAAATTACCAAGATGAAGGATTATATTATCTCTTTTGTATTTTAGTAGATTTTGATTTGCCAGCTGAAATATTTCAGACCGGATTTCAATACTATGCACCTTGTCACATAAATATGAAAGAATGGCGGTCTGATACCCTGATCCTGTTCCGATTTCAAGTACTGTATCTGTAGGGGATATATCAGCGGATGTTATTGATAAAGCAATAATGTAAGGTTGAGACGTTGTCTGGCTCTGAACCAATTCAGAAGGTTCATTATAATACGCCGATTTTTTATCGATGACAAAATCGCCTCTATCAACCTTTTCAAATACATCACAAATATGGGAAGGAATTCTCATATTACGCAGATGGTTTATGAGCTCTTCCTGAGAGTTAAACTTGCCCTCTGAACTCAAATCTGCACCATAAGTATCCTAAGCGATACAGTTTGTTATTTTAAAATGCTTTAATCGCATTAATAATGTCATCATTTGCGGGCATACCTTTCTTGTAATATTTTATCACAAAGTTCTTATCAACTACTACAACTGTTCGTTCAACACCATTGTTCTTTATTGCGCCAAGTTTTTCAGACAATTTCAGCTCAATATCACAGAGAAGATCAAAGTTAAATCCAAACTTCTCGCAGTAGTTTTTGTGTGAATTCTCTTTGGCATTATTAACACCCAAAATCACAGTATTTAACACATCAAATTTTGCCTTGTCATCACGCAAGGCGCTAAGCTGTCGGTTTCAGCCCGGGGTATTATTCATGCAGTAGAATACGAGTAGTATGTTTTTCCCATTAAAGCTTGATAACTTCACATCCTTTCCATCCTGATTTTTAAGTGTTATTTCAGGGGCGTTTGTCCCGATTAATCCGCTTTCATCAGACATGATTCCTCCGTCAAAATCAGGGTTAAGTATATAGAAGCGCGGATCAAGGGCAAAGGTTGTTTAAGCCAGCAAGTAAAGCGCGTCTCTTAATAGCTACTGGCCCTGTCTTGTCTCAATTATTGGTATTCAACTACTGGTTTAGTTTCTTAATCGCGTATTCGACTGATTCCTTAACAGTTGTGGGAATGAAACCTTTAGCTCCCAGATCATAGATCGTTCCTTCTTCTGTATCATCTTTAAGTTTTTTAATATCGATCAAGTACTGCTTTTCACCGAGATTTGCAAGGGCTCTTATTGCGTTTATTCTTACATGCGCATTTTTATTTTCGAGAAGCTTTGCGATCTTGTCAGCATATTTTTTTGCGCCAAAACGTCCTATTGCAAGCATCGCGGAGACCTTTACACCATCTGATTCATCAGTAATCAGCGCTGAAATCTTGTCAGAATACTCTCTTGCATCTAAAAGAAAGAGAGCAAACACTGCCTGTGATCTCGTCCAAAAATGCTGGTGATCCAATAACTTCGCGATCTCGCCCGAGAAGGCTTTATCGCCCATTTTACCCACAGAGCACACTGCATGCGCATATACTTCCGGATCATTGAGTTCCGCAGCCAATGCCATTATTTCATCCGCATATTCCTTCACTTCCATATCACCCAATGCATTAATCGCGCTTAATTTAAGCTGTATATTTTTTGCTGTAAGAAACTTTGCTATCTTTGACGCATACTTTGTAGCTTTCAATCTTCCGAGTGCCTCAGCAGCGTTTGACCTAATTAAAACTTCATTTTGGCTTTGTCTTTCTTGTTTATCCTCATACTTCAAAAGTTTAGCAATGCTTTCTGTATAATTAGCCGCTTTCATAACAGATAATGCATAGACTGAAGCGCTTATGACGGCTCCATCAGAGTCATTGAGCAATCCAGCTATATCTTCAACATACTCCGTTGCATTGAGATTTGTAAGGGCGTAAATTGCGTTGTTGCGCACAGACCAGTCCTGATCATGAAGCAGCGCGGCAATATCTTTTGCATATTCCTTCTTCTTCATCTGTGACAGAGCTAGTATCGCCTGACCTTTTGCAACACCATCGCAAGAACTATCAGACCCAATCAATTTCACGATTTCTTTCGCATATTCCACTGCCCCAAAGTTTGCAAGTGTAATTGCGGCGGTACCTCGTACGTAATTGTCACTATCCTCCAAAAGTTTAGCCACTTCTTTAACGAACTCTCTTGCTTTAAATCTCGACAATGCAGAAAGCGCATTAGTTTTAATAGCAACATCTTTATCATTTAATAATTCAGCTATATCTTTTAAATACTCTCTGGCTCCTAATATAGATAGCGCAGAAACTGCATATGCCTTTGCTAAATTAGAATTCGGATTAAAATTATCTCCCTTCTGCTTCAATAGTGATGCGATTTTGCCTTTATACTCAACAGCGTTGAAACCTGCAAGAACTAATGCTGCCTGACCTCGAACGTGTCCATTCTCATCATTAAGAAGTTTCGATATTTTTTCCGCGTATTGTTTCAAATCCCGTGATCCGATCTCATTGATAGCGAAAATTCTATCCTGTGTGTCACTGCTTCCAAGGTCTTTAACCAACTGCTCTTCTGTCTTCTTTGCGGCAGGATTGTGATGGTCATCCTCTGGAAAATCCTGGAATTCATTATCATCCTGTGGATATATTGAGGACAATAAACCTGCATAGATCAATGAAATCAAAGCTGATTTAATCATATAACCTCCAAAAAAACTCTTGTTACTATAAGCAACTTATCTCTGTGATTCTTTAGACCAAGTAGACTCTTATACCAAAAGAACTAGTGGAGTTCCGCATGATAAACGAGAGACTTGTCACGAATTGAAAATTTTCCCCCCTTGTTTACATTGACTCATTAGACTGCTTAGACCTGTAAGACTGTATAGACTGTTTAGTTAGACTGTTATTCCTGCATCGGCACTTCCCAGCCGACTCCTGGAACGTATATTGACTGTTCTGGTGAAGATAGAGAACGCGTTAGTCCAGCCATGAATTCAGGTGAAAAACTTCCATCTTCATAAAGTATGGTCCAGATATGAATATCATCACTCCAACTTCCACTACCTGAATCCTGATTAGAGTAAGAAGCTTTTTCGCTTCCATCATATGCCAATGGCAGTGTATCCAGCGGAGACATCATCTCAACACCAGCAAGAAAACGGCCTCCACTCGCTCTGTAAGTTTGATACTGTGAAGAATTTCCATCATCATATTGCACTGTTATAGTCTCCAAATCTGAGTAGACAGTTGTCTGAATACTTAGATCTGTACTTTCTGCAGATAATAGAGTCCCCGCACAAAACAAAACTGCTGGAATAATTCGTAACATTATTGTTGAATATTGTAGCGGCATCACTTAAACTGGCAACTTTATTTGGATCAGTTTGAACAAATTCTTGCGATACTTATCTGTAACATCCGGCAATTAATCTAATGATCTAATTTCTTAAACGAAACCGGTTATTTGATAAAATAGCGGGAAATGAATCAACCGACAAAACTGCTTACACCTATTAAACTCTGCAGACCCGTTAGACCAATAAGACTTTTATGACCATACACAACCTTCCCACCCAGCTGGTATCGAGAATTAAGACTCGTGAAGGATTTATTATAACCCTGAAGATCGACAAAAAGATAGATTTCTTTCCGGGGCAGTTTCTGCATTTAAGGATTGACAGCCAAAGATACGATCCGCTTCTCAGAAGACCATTCAGTATCTGGAATTATTCCCATAAAAATAGCTCAACATATATAGATGTTCTCTTCAAAGTCGTTGGAAGAGGCACAGATATTCTTGCCAAAGAAGATAATTTGAAACCATTTGTTATGATACCGCTTGGAAACAAATTCAATATACTGAATGATAGATCAAATTATATTATGGTAGCAGGCGGTGCGGGAATAGTCCCATTTTATCTTCTGGGACGAGAACTTGTCAAAATGCATAAAGGAAAAGTAACGCTAATCTTTGGCGCCAGAAATTCTTCTCAGCTTTATGGGTTAGAACAACTTTCATCACTTGGCTTAGACATGCATATATGTACAGATGATGGAAGTGAAGGAAAGAAAGGTCTTGTCACAGAAATCCTCGATGAACTGCTTGGTAAACAGAAAACGGACTCTATTCAGGCTTTCAGCTGCGGACCTATGGTAATGCTCAAAAGAGTTTCAGAGGTATGCAATAAGTGGAACGTCGGGTGCCAGTTATCTCTTGAAACCCACATGGGATGCGCTTTAGGAGCCTGCAGGGCGTGTATAGTCAAAGTGAAAAATAAAGATGACTGGAAATATTCACGTGTCTGTTGCGAGGGACCTAATTATAATTCGAGTGAACTCATATGGGAATAACTAATCATGAATCTTGGATCGTAGGTCGTAGATCTCTTTTCTTCTACGCTCTACGCCCTACACTCTGCGCTCTACGTTCATGAAGGATTATACGTTTCTCGACTATTACCGCATAATAGCGGGAGAAATCTCTGCAGTACTGAAAAAAACAAATGAAAATGCCGTAGAGAAATTTATCAAAAGATTAAAAGGCGCAAAAAAGATATATATAGCAGGTGTAGGAAGAAGCGGATTAATTATTAAAGCATTCGGTCAAAGACTGATGCATCTTGGATTCGATGTACATCTTGCGGATGAAATCACTGCTCCGGCAATAACCAAAGAAGATCTCTTGATCTGCTGTTCAGCCACGGGAAAAACACAATTAATTTTATTTATGGCCAAAAAAGCAAGGATGCTCGGCTCTTATGTTGTCACATTTACTGCAACAAAAAGATCCTCCCTTGTTAAATATTCTAATCAGGTTATTTTGATTCCGTCTTCAATTGAGACACAAAAAGGAGTTACACTGGCAAAATCTAAGGCGAGGGTCAGAACAATCCAGCCCGCGCGCAGTCTGTTTGAACAGGCAATGTTTCTGCTTTTTGATGCTGTTATTATGAGATTACTGGAAGTGCTTCGGGTCACACCCTCTAAAGTCACAAAACGGCATGCCAATCTCGAATAAGTCGCAAGTTGCGAGTTACGAGGTGCAAAATATAGACTGGAACAAAAGCGTTCGCTATGTCAAAGGTGTCGGAGAGAAGTTTGCAGAAAAACTAAACAAATATTTGGGAATTAATACGCTGTATGATCTAATCTTTTATCCTCCATATGCGCACCATGACAGGACTCTGAAATTAATTTCTGATCTCAAAGAAGATGAACAAGCGTGTATTAAAGGGACCGTTGAAAGTTATAAATATATTCCAAGAGGAGTTGTCAGGATTGAAGCGGTTATTAAAGACAATACCGGAGTAATCACCGCAGTCTGGTTTGGCAGAAGATATGTGCTCTACACACTCAGAAAAGGAATCGAGGTTATGCTCTCCGGTAAAACAAATATTTACAATGGAAGATTCCAGATTCAGGTTGAAGACTATACGCTGACTACCAACAACACAGCAACATTACTGCATTTCGGCGGTTTGATCCCGCAATATTCTGTTCCGGAAAGAGCAGGCAAATACACAAAGCGCCTCAGGACAGCTATTCACAATGCGCTTCAAAATATTGGCGACAGTCTGCAGGAAACCTTGCCGCCCTGGATCCTTTCATCACATAATTTAACTGATCTAAAGTCAGCTCTATACGATGTGCACTTCCCCAAAACCTATGAAAAGGTAATAACAGCGCATAAACGGCTTTGTTATGAAGAGGCTTTCTTTATGTTTCTTGCCCTGAAACTTTCTCAGATGAAGTTAAAAAAGAAAAGCATACAAAATCAGCTTAAACTTACGGCAGAAATTAAGAACCGAATCGAACAAAACCTTCCTTTTAACCTGACAAATTCACAAAAAAAAGTTATCAGTCAGATAATAACTGACTTACAAAGTAAATATCCTATGTACAGATTGCTTCAGGGAGATGTGGGTTCCGGCAAAACAATAGTCTGCTTCTATGCGTTGATGACAGTAGCCCTTAATGGGTGTCAGGGCGCCCTGCTTGTCCCTACCGAGATCCTTGCAGAGCAGCATTTTAGAAACTTCTCAAAGATGTTTCCCGGCTGCAAAGCTGCATTACTGACAGCCTCAACTCCCAAAAAGGAAAGAACTAAGATAATTGAAGGCATAAAGGAAAATAAATTTTCAATAGTAATCGGGACTCATGCCCTACTCCAGCAGGATGTAGAATTCAGCAATCTTATGCTTGTTGTGATTGATGAACAGCATAAATTCGGGGTTTTGCAGAGAGATGTAATAATCAAAAAAGGATACAATCCACATGTACTTACTATGACAGCTACCCCGATTCCAAGAAGCCTGGCTCTAACTCTCTTTGGAGATGCGGATATTTCTGTATTAGATGAGCTGCCTCCGAACAGAAAGGATCCTATCACAAGCCATTTTGTAAAATCAAAATGGCTTGATTCACTCAAACAAATAAAACAGGAACTCAACAAAGGGCATCAGGCATATTTTGTATACCCGCTTATAGAAGAATCAGATAGAATTCAAGCAAGCTCCGCCACAGAAATGTATGAGGAATTACTTAAACTACTCCCTGAATACAAAATCGCTTTGATCCATGGGAGGATAGGTAAACAGGCAAGGGAACAAATAATGAACGATTTCAGGTCGGATAAGATTAATATCCTGGTTTCCACAGTTGTAATAGAGATTGGAGTAGATGTTCCAAATGCGACTGTAATGGTTATCGATAATGCAGAACGATTCGGTTTGAGCCAGCTGCATCAGCTGCGCGGCAGGATTGTACGATCTGATAAAACCCCATACTGTATTTTAATCGCAAAGAGAAGTACTGAAGATGCGCAGAAAAGAATTAAGATAATGCTCGAAACAAGCAACGGATTCCTGATCGCAGAAGAAGATCTTAAGATCAGGGGACCGGGAGAGTTTATAGGTATGGAACAAAAGGGTTTTACAAGGTTCAGATTTCTAAATCTCATAGAAAATTTTGATGTCCTTTTGAAAGCGAAAGAAGATGCCGGAAACTTCATCAAACGCGACCCGAATCTTGTCAGTAACTGGGGAACGGTATTTAGAGAAAGACTGGAGCTCATTTATAAGGACAAAATGCACCTCGGGGCAATTGTATAGCCAATTAAACTTATAACTAGCGACCCATCTACTTTAACACTGAGGCTAAACATTTCATATATTCGTACGTAATATACATATGCATTGGTTTAGAAATCGCAGAAATTACTTCATTGCAGCTATCTTTCTCATATCAATGATGTTGATTGTACTATATCAATTTAACAAAACAGATAACTTTACTGAAAAAGACCGGTCAGGTAATTCAAATGAGCTTACCACCTATCTTTCTACAAAAGACAGTTCTGAGACCATGCAAAAGAGTGAGACCCTGGCTAGTACAAAAAGCATAGATAAGGAGGTTTTGCAGACTGTTAATATTAGCGGAAAGAGATTAAATACTGATATCTCGTACCCGCTGAGCTTCTATATAATAAGTAGTGAGTCAAATTCGTTCCAGCTCGGAACTGTGCCTCTTTCTATTGATAAATTCAGCGTAACATTCAATTATAAGAGACCTGAAAATAGAATTGATTATCTAGTAGTAGATTGGATGTTTTTCCCTAAACCTGATAGCAATGAACAATTCCACTCAAGAAAGAGATTTCGATTGAATTCGTTACACGAGAATATATTTATTGATCTGGATGATGTCCCATTATGCACAGTAATCTTCAATATTAATAAGCTGTCTAATTCTAAAGATCCTGTAACAATAAAAGCTTTTGAGGCAGTTTCTGGAATAGGACCATATTTTGCCAATGATGCTTATACGATTATACATCAGGTTGATTCAGGTATTAAATATTCATTACCCGCAGGCATTTATTTTACACTGGAGTGTAGGGTGAGAGGATATAAACCCTGGATACAAAATTTCATTTTTGAAGCAGGACAAACAAGTTACATTGACGTTAATTTAGAAATCATCGAAAAAACCGTTAAGACAAAAACTAAATGTATAGATAAAAATGGGAGTCCGGTCACTGACGTAATAATAAAAGTCAAACAGGGAGAATGGTTAAGTTCTACCGGCGTTAATGAGGATGGCTGGTTTGAATTGGAAGTACGGGAGGGTTTACTTGCAGATTATCTGAGAGTTGAATCGATGACATTTTTGAGCAAACAATCATTCGTACGACTCTCATTAGATAACATAGATCCAACTTCGGTTGAAGTACTTGCCGTAGACAATTTTTTTAAGAGACTTATGTTGACAGTAAAACTTCCGCACGATTTATCCGGAGATTATTCGAATTATAATGGAAGTTGGAAATTCGTTGTCTCATCAAATGCAGGCGATAGAGAATATGATATGCAGTATTTTATGTTTGGAAGTGACTTTATTAACCTGTATTTCTACGGTATTCCATATGGTAAAATAAAATTATCCTTAAAAGTTTACGATAAATCCACATTAGAGTGGAAATCCAAACGCACACAAGATTTTGAGATTTCTGCCTCAATTTTACCAGAGCTTAATGTTGATTGGTCTGATATCACGAAATGAAACTGACTCCACTGTATTATATATTCTAATCCAATTTTCTTTATTCTAGCGTGTTATCCCCTATGTTATCGAATAAAAAACGCTTGCTCAAACAGATAAAAAAACAAAAAAACTTTCAATAGCAATAAAACCCTTCTATCCCCCTACTTTATCTCACAAATATCAAGATCTGAAATGAGAAATTTTTAATCTCTCTAATGAAACCTACAAAAATTCTGCTCATTATATTATGGATTGTACGGAGGTAGGATGATACAAAAGTCATTCATCAGAACATCTTTAGGGCTACTTATAGTTTTCACGATTTGCTGCTTGCTTTCAAATTGCAAAAAATCCAGCAATAACAGTAATTCAGACACAAACAACAATGGAAATGAGCAGACTCAGGAGATCTACCCATCTGTACAATTAGCAAATCCAGGGGATGGAGAGCAGGAACTATCACTGACTCCAACATTCACGTGGGTAGAATCTATTCCCGGATTACTTCCTGGCTCAAACGCAACCTGGATAAAAAAAGACAGATTCATGCTAAAAATAAGTGGCTTGACACCTTTGCAAGGTTACGTCCAGTCAAGTGTATTAGTCTACGAAAATACCAACATAGCCGCAAATGCCAACAGTTTTGAATTGCCTTCTGGAATTCTCAGCGAAGGGCAAACGTATTATTGGTCTCTGGATGTCGTAACAGAGAAAAAAATTCTTTCTGCCGGGACCAGATCATTTCGTACACATAGACAGGCATCAGCACCAGAGTCTGAACGATTAACAATATTGTATCCCGCAAACGACACAGTTGACGTTCCACATGGCACAGAACTAAGATGGGAATTTATGTCGCACCGTACACCAGTGAACTTCACGGTCAGAGTTTGGACAATACGTTTTGCACCTGAAGTATATACCGAGATTGTTTCTGGTACACAATACAGAACGTTCATACCAAGAGGACTTCTCTACGATAATATGGTTTATTTCCTAATGATAACAGCAACATTTCCAACCGGAGAACCACTAAGAGTTTCCTCCAGATTTTTCACGGTTACAGGTTCCAATAATGGTCAGCCCGCAGCGTTTTATCTAACACGAATTCCTGACTACCCAGTAGGTCAGCAACACAATTCTATTGAGTGGACTCGTTCATTACATGCTCAGAGATATAGAGTTGAAGTCAGTGAAGCTAATACTTTTCAATCGCTGGTTTTCTCGACAGAATTACCTGCAGAAACAACATCATATACAATTCCCCGTAATTCATTTCGGCAAGGAATAATATATTATTGTAGAGTACTTGCAGTTAATGACCAAGGCAGTGCACCAGCTATGCACTGGATAGGAGTAAGCGATGCGGTATTATATTATTCAACATTTTCTATTCCGATTAATTAAGACTGTTATCACTCCTATTCTTCTATTCTATAGATAAGGTTTTCTCTTTTAATTTCAGCCCTTTTATTATTCTGACCTGACTTTTCCTGACCTGAAAGAAATCTGCAATTAGCCCGGTAAGTTCGTAGTTTGCTTTGTTATCCACAGGAGGAGATTTCAAACGAACTCTGTACACCCCATTTTCAAGTTTAATCTCATTCTTCTTGGCATTTGTTATTACTTTCACCTTGATTATATGACTCACAAATTGAAATATATCCAAATATCCCTGCTAATAACAGTTTAATAGTCACACTTCGGTACCTGACCAACCCTAATCCATAAATCTGTGGTACGATATCTATTTATGAGTCATCAAACTTTTTTTCAAAAAAATGTAAACTTTACTAATCAAAAAGTGATAAATATTGTATAGAAGTATATGAAGACGGAAATTATGGGTAAAAATAACAGTAAAGATAACCGAAAAAGGGCTGAAAAGAAGAACAAGAAGGTTTCCAAAACCTGTACACTTCCATATGAGCTCTGTAGCCTCCCATCGAATAATAATGGTCCTAAAGGAAAGAACAGCTCTAAATCTACTGCTAATGGTTCAAATATCAGATTATTAATGAAAGATACAGTCCCTTCCGTGGCACTCTCAGACGACTCTTTAAACAAGCTCATTAGAATGCTTTCTAAAGAACACTGAACCCACTCTAATTTTTAAATTCGAATTTTACAGTTTAAAATGGTCTGTTCCATTGTGGGTTTTCAGTAATTCAGTGGACCTTCATTGAAGGTCTGTTAAAGAAAAAATGCATAATACTGCTTACTTTCTTGATGAGTTTATGCACAAGGCTACTGTTATTGACAGTAACCCATCTGTTGCTTGTTACAGTAGTAAGCGCAGATGCTGACATACTGGTGCCGCCCGGCACCACTGACGAAATAATCTCTCTATTCGTTCCTCCTTCCAAGGTTACTCCACATGACAAAATTAAAACAGGCGGTATACAAAAAGAGGAAAAGATCCAAAAAGGAACACAGACCTATAAACATCAAAAGATCATTCTGTCTCCTAAATCTCCACCTCCGATAAATGTCAACTTCGATGAAATGCTTGGTATTGCCGCTGCGGATTTTGATGCCGAATATCCGCAACTTGCAAGGACACCTCTTCCGTTTGATAGTTTAGTAGAAGGATACAATTACAAAACTAATGATTATGAACTTATACGTGGAAGGTGCGAGGTATTTTTTAAATGTTTCAGCAGATTATTAATGAAATTATTCCATAATAACAGACTTCTTGAAAAGGAAGATATATTTTACTTAACATTGTTTGGTGACCCTGCAGGTAACTTTCCCGCCTCACACAATACACTTAAAGGATGGGATAGCATAATGAGCTCCTTTTGCACACGTATTCGTAATTTTATTTCAGAAGATAATCAGAAAATCATATTAGAAAAAACTGACAATCCATACGATGAAATGATAAATAAACTAGTAACACTGGAACTAGTTTCATACTCCCCATTTTCGGTCAGCGCCCCGTTTGCGCCGGGACTGGATAATTTCGACATAGAAACTATATATGCTCATACCAAAAAATTGCTTACTCACCCCAGTAAAAGAGTCAGACGTAATGCTTGTTACTATCTTGGCATAATGCAAAAATATGAGTCAATGAGCGATTTGCTTGTAATTCTGAGAACAACAGATGATAATGTAATGAAGGCAAGATCGCTTTTCTTTCTGACACAAGCAGCTTTTGAAGGATTGGAACAACATTTAATAGAAAGACTCCCTAATGAAAAGGATGAGATCTTTGAAATCGCCATCGTGAATTCTCTTAGAAAACTCAGGAGCAAAAAAGCATTTCCAATACTTATTGGCAAATTAATTAATGCAAGGGCTGATTTTGATTATCTGTTTTGCACGCTCAAGGCATGCATAGCCTGCTTTGATAAAAACAACAAGGTTGCAATCAAAAAGTTTTATGAATTCTGCAAGGATTGGGACTATGAACTGAAAAATGCGGACGAGGCCAAGTTAAAAAGCCTTTCCGATAAATTTCAAACGCTAATAGATCCTCCTGCTGTTGATGGACAGGGCCAATTTTCGCCGCAAATGCTGTTTAAACTGGCCAGATTACAATCATTTAAAGTTTTACTGAGTATGGCGCTTGGATTATGCGGAGACAGTACATCTTTAGATGAAATAACTTCCAAAATTCAAAATGGATTGGATTGCCTCACAAAATTTAGAGGAAATACTGATGACTCCATCTCTGCATATTATGAACAGAGAAACAACACACAATCAGGACTTGGCACATTTCCAAGTCTGATAAGAATATTTTTAGCTGAAGAACTCCCGCAATTTGGTTCACTTGGGAAATCTCTTCTGGAAAAACTTCTCGTTGTAAGTGGAGACCACTACTATGTTCTTTTTGCCGCACTTCAGACATATGCCAGGACATACCCGGCTGAATTTGCTAATCTTGTAATCGATATCCTGAACAGCGAAGTGCCGTTGAGTTTAAAAGACAAGGCGGTTAAAACATCGTACAATACCGGAACCTACAACGACAAAGTCAGAAAAGAGCTTAAAAAAATCGTCTCTACATACTCAAAAGACTCCAGTAACGCCGACAAACATCTGGTATCAATAGCTTTATTTTATCTTAGCATTGACAAACAACTGACGGATAAAGTATTAATTGATATCGCAGTAAGCGAGATCGACAGGCCGGCCGAAGAACCAAAGTTTTCACAAAATCTGGGCCTGTTTTATATAAAATTCCCAAGGGTGAATCATCTGCTGGAAATCAGTCTTGAACTGCTAGGCTCAGTAAACACTGAAAAGGCGCGCAAAACTCTTTTAAAACTATCGAACATCAACAAGGATAATCAGATTAAGAGAATCATCGCAAAGGCGCTGGGTAATTATAAATCAGATGATGCAAAGAAAAAATTATTTGATCTGCTGATAGATGAAGACGGATGGACAAGACTGATCTCGTATTTATCTCTCAGCAGAATTACACTAATTGATCATAAAGTCGACTGGTTTTTTGCAAATCAGGATGACTTAAAAATTCATACCGAACAATACAGGCAAAAAATTGAACAGCAACCAACTAGGTAGTCTGACAAGAGTGAGCAGACTAGTTTTTTTTGCACACTTTAACTATGGCCGGCCTTAAAACACGATCGTTATATGTATATCCCTTTTTCAGTTCAGCGACTATTGAATCTGCCTCTGCTTTGGGGTCGCTTACAAGTTCAATTGCCTCATGGAGTTTGGGATCAAATTTCTCCCCTGTTGTTTTGATTTCTCTTACTCCATGATTTTCCAATACTTTAATTATTTCTTTCTTAACCATTAAAATTCCCTCCTGGATCTTCGGATCATCAAATACAGCGATTGTATTGTCTAAAGTATCTAACAACGGAAAAAGATCTCGCAAGAATCCTTCCAATGCAAATTTCTTTGTAGTTTCTTTTTCGCGCTTGGCGCGCTCCTGATACTCAATGAATTCCACTTTTAATCTATTGAGCGTTTCTTTCAAAACTGAGGAGATATTTTCAAACTCATTTAATTTTTTTAATTCATTTTTGTGTATATGAATCCATTCGTCTTTGAATGTCTTATCTGTAGACTGGTCATTATACTGAATCTTTTTTCCTTCCGTCATGGCTTAACTCACGACACAATACATGATTCTACTGGTTAAAAATCTTTCCAAAAAATCCTTTTTCTCCATTTTTGAACTCTTCATCTAATTGGTTCAACAGCTCTTCCTGTTTTTTTGTCAGTTTGCCCGGAATTTTTATAACAACTTTTACATAAAGATCTCCTCTTGAAGTAGAATTAAAATGAGGAACTCCTTTACCCTTTAATCTATACACCTGTTCCGGCTGTGTTCCACGCTGAATTTTGAGAGTGACCTTGTCATCAAGTGTTTCGATATCAATTTCACCGCCCAGACAGGCAAGAGTAAACGGAATTTCTTTAAGAGTATAGATATCAGCAACATTTCTTTCAAAATTATTAGGCATTTTTACATATACGTCGCAATAAAGGTCCCCTGCTTCGCCATTTGAAACTGCCTCTCCTTCACCTTTGACTCTTAGTCTGGTTCCATCTTCTATTCCCTGCGGTATATTAATCACTACTGTCCTGTTTTCTTTAGTCACTCCCGTACCTTTGCATTTCCCGCAGGGATCTTTTATTACACTGCCAGATCCTCTGCAAGTAGAACAAGTCTGCCTTATCGAAAAAAATCCTTGTCTGTGAAGTATTTCTCCTTGACCATTACACGTTGGACAGTTTATTTTTGATGTCCCTTTTTTAGTGCCGCCGCCGCCGCATTCTTTGCACTGAACACCTTTCTGGAATCTGATCTCTTTTTTTCCTCCATTAAGTACTTCTTTAATGCTTGCCTCAACTGTAACGCGCAGATCTGCGCCACGGTGTCTTTTTGATCTCCCGGACCTTCTGCCGCCGAATGATTCAAATATGTCTCCAAAAATATCATTACCGCCGAATACATCAGAAAATTTCTCGAATATATCTTCAACAGAGGCGCCTGAAAAATCTGTGTATGGCTGTCCGCGCAATCCGTCTGGACCATATGCATCATACATTTTTCTTTTTTCGGTATCACTGAGCACGTCATACGCCTCAGATATCTCTTTGAATTTTTGTTCTGCTTCTTTGTTATCTGGATTTCTGTCGGGATGATATTTAAGCGCCTGCTGCCTGAACGCCTTTTTTATCTCTTCAAGATTTGCAGTCTTTTCGACTC
>JACQRL010000302.1 GCA_016206485.1 Planctomycetota bacterium
GTCGCGCAGAAAGGCAAACCATTGGCTATTGAGTTACTTCAGGGCAAAAGCCGTAGCAGATCAACTCGTGCAAAACGGCATCAGCAGAGATAAATTCACGATTGAACCCAAAGCCTATTTAGAACCATTTACAACTTCAAAAGAAAAGATAGGGAGAAGGATTGTCCAAATCGTTGTATCGACAGAAGCGTTTTGATATAATTTGTCTACATGGCAGAAGAAAATAAAGAGCAACCGAAAAAGAAGAAGTCGTTCTTGCCAATTATAGTTGCAAATGTTGTAGTACTCGGAATAGTCGGATATTTTGTCAAGGATGCCTTCGGAAGTCAAAGCACCCAGCCCAAATTTATGCCGACTCCATACTATGAATTCAATCTGGATAAAGTTATGTTTAGTGTCCCGGCTACAGCAGGTCAGTGGGTTCAGGACATAAATCAAATATCAGTGAAGCTTTCGATAAATCCAAACTATGCGAATATCAGTATGATTACAGATGATTTAAAGTCGCGTAAAAGTCTGATCAGAGACAGAATATATGATCTTCTCAGGCAAATGGCGCCTCAGGAGTTCAGCGAACCTGATTACATAATGAGGCTAAAAAAGAAGGTCAAAGACGTTATAAACATCGACATTTACAGTATTAAATCATCTTCCGAAGAAATAGTAAAAGAAGTAATAATTGATGACAGGGTATTACCCACAACTAATTAGTGAGCGATAACGTAACAGAAAACCCTAGCCAAACAACACAGAAAAACTATATCGATCTCGACGCGTTAAAAGACATTCCTCTCGATCTCAGGGTTGAGCTCGGCAAGGCAAAACTTACATTTGAGCAAATATTACAGCTGCAAAAAGATTCCGTTGTAGAACTGGATAAATACACAGGAAGCCCGGTCGACATATATGCAAATAATAAATTAATCGCGAAAGGAGAACTTATCGTTGTCGACGACAACTTTGCTGTACGCATAACAGAACTCTCTAAGTAATTCACAGATTGGATTTATCAAGCTCAACAAGCTTGATTAGTTACTGACTAAACTGCTCAGCAAGGAAAATTTAAACTGACAAGCTTTGTAGGTTCATCGATATTTGACTAAATTAATATCGAAGACTATACTTATTTCACCGTGGTTGTAGGTCTTGTTGGCGGAAATGTAAACATCGTAAAGAAGGTTTACCTTACTATTGAAGGATATGATCTTATCAGACCCGGAGAAACCGTAATTTGCGCAATCTCAGGCGGCCCGGATTCAATATGTATGCTTCTTCTACTGGATGAAATCAACAAAACAGAAAATTTCCATCTGGATATTCATGCAGTATATGTTCATCATGGACTGAGACCTCAGGAAGCTGATGAAGAAGCTAAATTTGTGAAAAAATTCTGCAAAGATCTCGGGATTAAATATTCACAAATTAATCTGAAACTGGATGTTGAAGGAAAAGGGAAAACGTCAACACTCGAAGAATCAGCACGCAAGGCAAGATATGCTGCCCTCAAAGAATTCGCAATTACGAAAGGCGCAGAAAAAATACTGTTAGGACACACTTTTGATGACCAGGCAGAAACAATACTATTCAGAATAATCAGAGGAACCGGATTAAGAGGCTTAAAAGGAATCCCTCCCATAAGAATGCTCTCTAAAAAACATGATCTTTTCGTTGCAAGACCTCTTATAGAAGTCGAAAGAAAAGAAGTGATACAGTATTTAACCGAGAAAAAAGTGGACTTCAAAATCGATTCGAGCAACATGGACATCAGAATCAAAAGAAATCTTATAAGAAATGAGATTATCCCGCTTATAGAAAAAACCTTAAATCCCAAGATTAAACAGTCGTTGGTAAAACTCGGTCAAATATCGAGGTCTTTTTACATCTGCATCAAGGAGATCGCAAAAGAAATGTATGAAAACGTGAAATTAATGAGCAAAGAAGGCGAAATCTGCATATCTTCACAGGAATTTGCCAAGTTCCCGCCATCGATACAGACACTTATTATTGATTTTGCGATACAAAACCTGTTAAAGAAACTTCCTCAACTCGATTTTGAGCACTACTTCAACATCATCGGACTGACTTCAAACTACGGTCATGGGAAAATAATACAACTGCCGGCAGATCTGCTTGTAAAAAGGGAGTCTTATGTACTTAAATTCTACAAGACACCCAAAGAAGTTGAAAAGCCGAATTTTACCAAGAAAAAACTTCAAATTCCCGGTGTAACTGATTGTAAGAAATTAAATCTGATAATTAATTCAGAGGTAAAAAAGGGGAAGTTAGTGGGATTCAAAGAGTATCTCCTTGAAAAAGATTTTACAGAGGAAGTATTTGATCAGGATAAAATCAATGAGCCTCTTTTTATAAGATTAAGGCAGCCCGGAGACTCATTTAAACCGCTTGGTGGGCCCGGAAGATGTAAGTTAAAAGACTTTTTTATTGATCAGAAAATTCCTAAAGAATATAGAGATCAAATACCTGTAATCGTCGATAAAAATGACAATATTGTATGGGTAGTCGGATATCGTATATCTGATGATTCCAAGGTAACAGAAAGTTCAAGCAAGATCCTCAGAATGAAATTTACACGAACGGTTTAACTGCAATACTATCTTTAATGAAAACCGTAATCGAATGCGTACCCAATATATCAGAAGGCAGAGATAAAGATAAAATCCAAATTCTGACACAAATCTTTAATAAATTTACCAAGATCAAATTACTGGATGTGGACTCAGATGCAGATCACAACAGAACCGTAATAACCTTTATCAGTAACGATAAAATTCAGTTGAATGAGTGCTGCATGGCACTTATTGGCGAATGCCGTAAACTTTTCAATATAGAAAAACATCTGGGAGTTCATCCTCGCATAGGAATTGCAGATATCATCCCATTCATACCTCTGAAAGGTGTAACAATAAACGAAACTGTAGCTCTTGCAAGAGAGATTGCAAAAAGCGTATCTGAACAGTATAAAATTCCTGCATATTTATATGGACATGCCGCTCTTAAACCTGAATATAAAAATCTTTCAAACTTTAGAAATTTCGGATATGAAAAGCTGAAATCCTATGTTGAAAATGAAAAGAAATTTCTACCGGACTTTGGCCCATTGTTATTTGATAAAAAACTTGGTGCTGTCGCAATAGGAGTAAGAGATATCCTGATTGCGTTTAATATTAATCTCGCTACCACGGATGTATATATAGCAACTAAAATTGCTTCTCTTATCAGAGGACAAAATAACGGGCTCAAAGGTGTAAAAGCCCTGGGTTTCTATCTTGATTCAAAGAAATGCGCGCAGGTTTCAATGAACGTTTGTGATTACCAGGCAACTCCCCTGGATAAAATCTTCTGCACTGTACAAGAATATGCAAAAAACCTGGGAACATCCATATTAAACTCCGAAATTGTCGGTCTTGCTCCCAAAGACGCATTGACAAGAATTAACAAAGAAAAGATCAAACTTACCAAGGCAAAGCTGCTTGATATCAAATGACGATATACTACAGAATACTTGATGCGAATCTCGACAGAGTAACTGAAGCATTGAGGGTTATTGAGGACTACTCAAGATTCGTTCTGAACAATCGCGCGATCTCCATACAGATAAAAGAGCTCAGACATAGGATATTTAAAATACTATCAGGTGATTCTGCTGAATGGATAATTTCCAGAAATATCAAAAATGATTTAACAAAATATTATGATATCGCTTCGAAAACATCATCTTTAACCGCAAGAAACTGCTCCCGTGTCAAGGAATCACTAAGATCAATAGAAGAGGCGTTAAAAGCCTATTCATTTTCTAAAAGCAATGCAATCAGACAAATAAGATTCGAATTTTATTCGATTGAAAAGAAACTTCTTTCGCTTCGGCATAAATACGACGACAAGTTGCGAGATGCAAGATTGTATTTTATACTTTCAACAGAGCATGCGAAAAATAAAAAAGCTCTGACATCTTTTGCAAAAAAAGCTGTTTCAGGCGGCGCGGATTTGATACAGTTCAGAGATAAGTTTCTTTCTGATAACATTAAAATAAGTCTGCTGCAGGAGCTGAAAAAAATAAGTTCAGAGAATGGAATCCCGCTCCTTGTTAACGATCGAGCGGACTTATGTCTGCTTACAAAATGTGACGGAGTTCATATAGGCAGTTCCGATATATCCCCGGAAATGTGCAGACAGCTGATCGGAGATGACAAAATCGTCGGGTATACAGCACATAATCTGAAGGAAATAAACAATGCAGATTCCAAACCCATTTCATACCTGGCTTATGGAACATTTTTTAAGAGTAAAACAAAACAGCGGCTTACTCTAAATCACAGTGAATGGAAACATATGACTGCGTCAAAAAAACCACTTTTTGCAGTAGGTGGGATCAACCTGTCAAATATTCAAAAACTTAGAAGTTATGGTATCAATAAAGTTGCAATCTGTTCTGCAATTATGCTATCGAAAAATCCGATTTCAATCACAAAAGAAATAAAAGCTGTACTAAGTTCTTAACAATAAACGAGTCTATTTTACAATCTACACTCATGAAAACATACAAGATAGCAGTCATTCCCGGGGATGGAATTGGGGCAGAAGTTGTCAACGAGGGTATAAAGGTCTTAAAAACATTGGAAGATCTCCTGAAATTTAAAGCTGAACTGATTAATTACCCTTTTGGGGCTGATCACTATTTAAAAACAGGCGAGATTTTCAATCAAAAAGATTTCGAGTTTATAAAAAACAACTCGGATGCCATACTTTTGGGTGCAATTGGAGACCCACGCATAGAGCCGGGGCTTCTTGAATTTGGCATCGTAGGAAAACTCAGATTTGAACTGGATCTTTATGCCAATGTAAGGCCAATTAAAGTGTACTCTGAGCACCTCTTGCCTCTAAAAAATAAAAAACCGGAGGACTTAGACATACTCGTCATAAGAGAAAACACAGAAGATTGCTATAGAGGAAAAACAATCGTTGAAAACGAAGGAAAAGAGTCAGAAAGGCATGTTCAGGAAATGTTTTACACAAAAAACGGAACTGAAAGGGTTATCAGATACGCATTTCAGATGGCAATGAAACGTAAAAAGAAGCTCACACTTGTCGACAAGAGAAACGCAATTAAAGCGCATGAAATCTACAGGAAAACTTTTGTAAAGCTTTCAAGGGAATTTCCGCAGGTAGAAATCGATTATGCATACGTAGACGCATTCTGTATGTGGCTGATCAAAAAGCCTGAATACTTTGATACTGTAGTTACGACAAACTTATTCGGCGATATAGTAACCGATTTGGGCGCCGCTCTTCAGGGTGGGATGGGCATAGCAGCCGGAGCAAACATTCACCCCGGTAAGGTTTCCATGTTTGAGCCGATACATGGATCAGCTCCAAAATACAAAAACTTAAAAAAAGCGTCGCCGCTAGCGTGCATACTTGCAACCGCATGGATGCTCGATCATGTAGGTGAAACAAAGGCATTACCACTGGTTGAAAACGCAATCAAGGATCTTTTCAAAGAAAAGAAAATAGATGCCGCGACAACAGAATCAGCAATACGAACTGATGTTCAGGGAGATCTTGTCTGTAAAAAAATAGAGAGTATCTTACACAACTAGTCCGCAAAAAACGCCGATATACAGTTTTTACTGTCTTCCGATAATTGACCAAAGAAGTTTGTGAGGAAATGAGTGCAATTTATAACTTAACATGATCTTGCGTAAATTATATCCCGCCCCGAAATAATATCTGAAGATACGTAATTTGGTAACAAGATTTATTTTGTTCCCTAAGTTCTTATCAAGAGATCTTACAAACCTGAAAATATCAGCCCTAAAATGTTTCTTTTGATCGGAAAATCTGCTTTGTCCCAGATCAAGCAGGTAAAATTTAATACCATCAAAGAGCATATTTGAGATATTTAGATCGCCATGATATACGTATGAATCATGAAGGGTCTTTACAGTATTAATTATTTCTTTAATTAACCTCGGATTATCCGGTAAGAGGTCTCCTATCTGAACACTATTGTCAACAACACGTAATAAAAGGAAATATCGAGAATATAATCTATAACGCAGTATTATATACGCGCCTATTTCCGGTACGTTAAGTCCGCGTTTTCTCAAATAATCCAGCATTTTTACTTCATTGGCCAGCGGATTAGAAAAAAAATATCGGCCTTTGAGAAATGAGATCGCGCCTCCATGAAAGTACTGTTTTACGATATAATCGCTCCGATCAATTTTGACTTTTTTGGATAATCCGCGTGACGATTCAATCCCTTCAGTCTGCAGACCCTGAACAAATGCCATTATTTCAGATAAATCAATCGCCTTTATGAATCCAATCTGAAACCTTGGAGTAGTTATTGATCTAAAACCTTCCGCGCAATCCATAATCATTTTACATATTATAGTCTAAATTATCATGGCTGACATCAATATAATTAAGCAACGACCGTAAATATGAACAATTCCGCAATATCTGTAATTTCAACCACTTGTTATAATTCTGTCTAGAATCACACAATTTATTTATAATAAACGTCATATATTGTAGCCGATGCAAATAGCGCAAACCTTCAGGACAGTAACACTAAAGATCAAATGCACAACCGCTGTATATTCTGCATCTCGAACAGTCTCTGTTATCCTACTCTGCTTATTATCAGTATTTCTTGTTGATTTCTTTTTTGAGCTTCCTGCTTTTCTCCGGGTGCTGTCATCTTTAACAATGTTATTTCTGGTACTATACTTTCTCATTAGACATATAATAGGGCCTTTTTTTACAAGAATTTCTGATATTGATGTTGCCGTACTTCTGGAAAAACATTATCCACAATTTAATGAGATGCTGACAACATATGTAAGTATTAAAGACTCCAAAACAATATCTCCATTCTTTATTGAATCGATTAAGGAACAGTTATCTGATATAATGAACCAGTTAAAACATCCAAAACTGCTGAATACGACAAAAGTTATCATCTGGCTGACCACATCATCTATTTTTTTACTGAGCGCCCTAACAGCATCACAGGTTTATCCTGAACACTCAAAAACATTTCTATCCAGATTATTGGGCAGCAATGCCAAGTGGCCCGGGTCAATTGAATTTCAGGTATCTAACGCTGTAAAAAATACAATATATGTGGCAAGAGGAGAAGATTTGACAATAACTCTGCAAGTTCTCAATAAAATTGTCCCAAAAGTAAACATTCATTATTGGACTGATAAAGAATCTGTTACCCAGCAGATGAGAAGAGTTTCCCCAAATGAATTTACTTATCAGTTCACCTCTGTACTTGAGGACTTTAACTTCTATGTATACTCATCGCGTTATTACTCTGAGAATTTTAAGGTGATTGTTAAATCGCCTGCGTCAATAACAAGAATAGATTTTCAAATCAATTTCCCCCGATATTTACACCCTTTTCTGGGTGAATCCAAAATCTTTGCGAATGTTATGGAGATAGAGTGTCCTCAGCAATCAGTTATCGATATAGTATTAAATACAAACAAAGAACTGAAGCGTGCTGAAATGAAATTACATTCCAACGACTTTGCCAACGGCGTCACAACTCTTTCCAGGATTGCATCCAACCAATACACTACATCTCTCCGCGCGGAATTCCAGGATGCTTACATAACATTCAACGTGATTGACAAGGAAGGGATTCCAAATGCAAATTCCAGCACATACAGACTTATAGCTATTAAGGATGACAAACCAGTCACGAAATTCCTGTATCCTGAAAAAGACGAAGAGATTACGGAACAGTGCAAGCTGCCAATAAACCTGAAAGTCATTGATGACTACGGAATAGAATCAGCGAGCTTAATTGCCACGATTAATGATAAATCTTCCTCGAAAACAGAATTCAAAAACAATACAGTAAAGGAGCTCGATGTAAATCACACTATGGATTTTTCTCAGTATAAAGTTAAAGAAAACGACATTATAAAACTTTCTATCGAGGCAAAAGATATCAAAGATATAGAGCCATTCAATATCTCCATATCAAAACCGCTATCTTTAAAAGTGGTATCGGCATCTTTATTAGAAGAACTCTTTCAGGAAAAGATTTTAAAGCTGAAGCAGATTCTAGAAACTACTTATATCAGAGAAAAAGATGTCGTTATTAAATTATCAAAGATAAAAGCGATTATCAAAAACAGCGATAATGATCTTTTCACCACAATAAAAAATATCTCGTATGATCAGGAAAACTTGAATAGATCCATCACATTCACCTTCAATGATTTTTACAGCCTGAACAAACGAATCATTTACAACAATCTGTTCGATGAAAAAGCCAGGATGAAAATTGCAACTGTAACACTTATGCTTGGACAGCTCGTTTCTGATACTGATAAACAATCAATTCTTAATCATATCACTGCCGGTCTTTTCAATCTCATTAAAGAAGAGGATTTGGAATTAAGAGCAGAGCAATTTAATAAGATTTATGAAAATGCGGAGCTCCTGCCTGAAACTCTGCATAAAATTATTCTTGCGCTGGATGACTGGCTTACCTATGAAGCAATAATTTCCGCAGTAAAAAAAATAAAATCGGGGGTCGAATTACTGCAGGACAGAATCAAAGAACAGGCAAAGTGTGAAGATTGCAGGCAGAAAAAATGCAAAAAGCACACATCTCAGGTTGAATAGGAGGACTTATGAAATATCTGATATTAGCCGGTTTGCTTTTCATGCAGGACAGCGTCAGTGAGGCAGAGAAATTAAAAGAACTCACAGCCAGGCTTGAAGAGCAGATGAATATTTTGATCAATAAACTTGAAAACCTCAATAAACCTGACGCAATTTCAAAACTGAAGCAGGCAATTGAGGCATTCAAAGAAAAACGCGCAACCTCGAAAGTCAAAGAAATACTTGATAAACTTACGGAAGTACAGCCGAGATTCGAATCAGCACTCGATGATGCATCCCAGTTTCAGTCAGTAATCGAAGAGATACTGGCCATCTTAGAGGGCCGACAATTTGACAAGGAAAAATTCGAGAGAATAAAAGAAATCAATAAACTTGCGGAACAGGTCAAACAGCTGCGGGATAATCAGGACAAGCTTATAGAAAAAACAAGGCAGGAATCAGGAGAAAATTACAAGAATATGGCAAAGCAAATCGAGCAGCTAATCAATAAGCAGCAAGAACTTTCCAAAGAGCTGCATAAAGATCCTGTAGAGGAAATCACTAAGCACATTGATAATCTCGAAAAACAGCTTTCGTCTCTAAAGAACAAGCAGGATGAAATTGCAAAAAATTACAAATCATCCATACCGGAATCAGTAAGCTCTCTCACTGACAAAATAGACAAACTTAAAGATCTTATCGATAAACAGGAAAAGCTGAAAAATAATACCGATGAATTACTATTCAGAAAGGATAATTCTTCCCAAATACAAAAGGCGCTGGATTCCATCTCGGACAACCTGAAGGAACCGGGTAAACAAGCCGTAAATGAGTCGCTTGCCGCGCTTGAAAACC
This sequence comes from Planctomycetota bacterium, assembly GCA_016206485.1. GTDB lineage: Bacteria > Planctomycetota > MHYJ01 > JACQRL01 > SBBU01 > JACQRL01. The sequence continues at coordinate 9,508 of JACQRL010000302.1, forward strand.
TAAAGATTTTCGAGACAGATGATACAAAACCGTTAATTGATGAGCTATCTAACCTGCATAAACAGCTTTCTGAACAAAATGCCGCCGCTGATCAGGAAAAAGTAAATGAAATTGCAAACCAGCTTAAAAAGTTATCTGACAAATTCGGAGAACTTAACGACAAGTACGCCAAAGATGAAAATACATTAAAAAATGATATGGCAGACCGCCAGAGCGGTCTTTCTTCTGAACTGAAAGAGCTGGCAAAGTCTCTGCAAAATTCGCCCGCACAAAGTGAAGAAATGAAAAATGCTTCACAGCAAATGCAGCAAGCATCAGAAAACATGGACAAATCTTCATCTGCAATGTCTGAGGGTAAACTCGGCCAGTCCTCATCAAATCAGGATAAGGCACTTCAAAAAATGAATAAGGCGCTTGCAAATCTCAGTGATGCTTCAGAACAATCATTACAACAAAGCAATCCCGGCAATATTGATAACCTAAAAAAACAGCAAGATCAGATCGGAAAGGATATCAAAAAGGCCTTAGACGAAATCGATAAGACAATGTCTATGCCGATCGATAATGAAACAAAAAAAGAGCTCGAACAGGCCCAGGACAACCTTTCAGAAGCGCAAAAATCTTCAGAAAATGCGGAAAATTCCATGGATAATGATCCTTCAGATGCTCAAAAAGAGCAGCAATCCGCATCTGAAAAGCTGGGTAGGGCCCTCAATTCAGTTAAAAAACCCAAACCAAAGAGCGATAAAATCAACAAGAATCACCAGGATAAAATGGCAAAGGAACAGGACAAGCTGAGATCCGAAGTTAATAAAATTACCAAGTGGCTCGAGAAAAAATCTATCGACTCTACAGACAACAACGAGAAAAATAAATTAGCGCAGGCAAAACAAAATAACGATGAGGCTTCAAAGAAAATGGAAGGCGCCAAGTCTCAACTCAAAAGAGTCCCTCCCAACATACCTGATGTCTACAATGAACAGCAAAAAGCACTCGAGTATCTCCGAAAAGCCAAAGACGACTTGACTGATCTTTTTAAGGAAAAATTTGATAAAAAAGATGAGCAATTAAATAAATCCCTTGCTGAAGAACAGGAAAAATTAAAAGCTATAACGGATGAACTCGTAAAGAAAATCGAACCGTACCACAAAGCAAAGATGGATGGCGGCCAAGGTGAAATGAAGAGCGCTCAGGACAGCATGGAAAGATCTAAAAAGCATCTTATGGAAGGTGAACTTCCTATTTCAAAAATTGAAATGGCAAAGGCTTCAGAACAACTACAGCAGGCACAGGAAAAACTTGAAAAGCTGCTCGAAGAGGATATGAGGGAAGCACAGGAAGAAATAATTACGACCCTGCTTGAAGAACTAAAACGTCTTCGCGAAGAGCAAAAGCAGATCTTAGAAATAACTACATTGCTCGATTCATTTAAAAAAGAAGTGCTTGCAAAAGGAGAAGTGTTTCCGCGCACAAAGATAATTGAGGCAAAAAAACTGAGCAAGGTTCAGGAGAGCGTACAAAGCAAAGGAAACGCAATTGTTTCTCTGCTTGAAGAAAACAAAGCAGAAGTGTACGCCTATTATCTCAGAAATATTGCAGACGATATGGGAATAGTGAGCAGTTCACTTTCTGATCTTGATTTTTCCTCATCCTGCCAGAATTTGCAGGAAGATATCGTCTTAAGACTGGAGGATCTGATAGAAAATCTTTTTAGAAAGATAAAGCTCAACCCAGGCGGAGAAGGAGGCGGCAGCTCTCCTACCGGCAAACCGCCGTTAATAGATGATCTTGCACAGCTTAAGCTGATTTCAATGATGCAGCAAACAATAATGAGGCAAACTACGTATTTATTACAAAAGCTTGAAAATGAGAAACGATCGCCTACAAACCTTGAACAAGTACTGCTCCAAAAGCTCACCGAAAGGCAGGCGCATTTACAGATTTTGCTCGACTCCATACTTGAAAAACTGAGGAAAAAAACTGATAATAGTGATGATAACGGAGAAGAAAGAAATGAAGACGATAATGAAGAAGAGGAAGACTTTTAGGAGGCCATAGATGATAAGCACCTTATTTACCATATCCTTGATCTTTTCTCAGCAGGATCCAGAAGCTGAACGTTTAAAATTAATAAAGGAATTAGAGTCTGTTCAGAAACTTATGTCCGAATCTGAAAAACATTTATTCGACTCAACAAGAACTGCAGATAATGACACACTCAGCGAAATCCTAAAAAAATATAAAGTACTGGAGTTTAAAAAACCTGTTATAGAGCTACCCCCCTACCTGCTCAACAGATCAAAGCAGCAGCAGAAAGACGCACTGGATAAACTGCAAAAACTAATCAAGGAAATAGAAGACAAACCCCAGTGAGGGGGCAACGGATGCGGCGGGCAAAGCGGCCAGGGTGGCGGCAAAAGTGATTGCCCACAACATGGGAAGCAAAAACCACAGGACAAACAGAAAGGTCAGTCGCAACAAGACAAACCGGGTGGAGATCCTGCAAAAAAACCTTACGATCCGAACCAGCAAGATCCTCTCAATAAATTTAAAGATATAAAAGGAAAAACTGCCGAGTGGGGTTTCCTGCCACCTAAAGAAAGAGAAAAAATTTTCAGAGAACTCGACATGATGGATCGATATCCCGCAAAGTACAGGGAATATATCAGATCATATCTGAAGAAGATTGCATCGATAAAAGAAAAATAACAAATAAGAGAATAAATACGATAGTTGCTTTTTTCATAACCTATGTTGCGTGATTTCTGGCCACAGATTTCACCGATTGAGGAGATTGATAGCACAGATAAAGGAATCAAGCTATATTTCTTTATCTGAGTAATCTGGAGTTTTCTCTGTGTAATCAGTGATCTACATCAATTTCACGAAAGATCACATATATGATAAAAATGTCGGCAAAATCACTTAGATTTTAGAATCTCTAAAAAAGAGTGGATTGTCTTGTCCCAGGTGAAATTCCTTGTTATGTGCTCGTGACCTTTGTGAGCAAGTCTGACTCTCAAATCATTATCATTAACAAGCTTTAACAAAGCATCTGCCATTTCCTTTGGAGATTCCGGCTGTATCATAAGACAGTTTTCATTAGGAACACAAAAGTCCATGACACCTCCCGAATTAGTAGTGATAACAGCGCAGCCGCATGCCATCGCTTCCATAGGCGGCAAACCTAATCCCTCACTATATGAACTGCTGATAAAAATAGCTGACTGGTTATACATATCTGCAATTGCACTCTGAGGCGGATTTTTAAGATAATTTGAAACGCCTTCGTTGGCAAAGTCATATACGCCAAAAGCATTAACAATCAAGTCTTTTTTCTGCCGGCCAAGATCCTTCAAAACCTCGATGACAACATGTGAACCCTTCCATTTTGCGGTATGAAACATAAAACAAACAGAATTGCAAGACCTTTTCTCGATGGGACTTTTCAGTTGGAACAATTTGCTTTCAATTCCTATAGGGATGTTAAAACTTTCCACTCCAAGTTTGTCCACCTTCTCTTTAATCCATCTTGAAACGCATATATGTATGAGTTCCTTTGATGAACACACTGAATTAATTCTATCAATTTTATCGCTCCAAAATTCGTAATGCTGGACAAGATGTATTAAAGGGCACTTTTTCCTTTTAAGCAAAACTTCTGCAGATCTCCAATTGGTCGCCACAATATAGTCTGCACCCTGAACTTCATTTACTTCAAGATCATCTATATAATCAAACTTAACGTCATTATCAAAATTAAACCATTTAACATGCTCTTTGGCATTAATTGCCTGCTTTTTTTTGCGGTATTTGAGTTTTTTCTTCAGCCACTTTACAGAAAAGGAAAATGAAGGGCGATTTAAAACAAACGTTAACAAAACTTCATTCCGTAACAGGCAGAGTCTATTTGCAAGTTCAAACGCTACTCTGAAGCCACCTGAAGGTTTAACCGGAACACCCGGTATAATAAAATTGAACTTCATACGTACTTCTTGTTAGTTAACCAAGCGATGCTAGATCAGCAGCTCTGATAATCTCAATGACTTTTTCTGCTGAATCGACATTTCTAAGCCTGTTTTGGACAACATCGCTGTTCATAATCCCAACAATACGGGAAAGCAGCCTTGCTCTTAGACGCGTTGATGCGCTGGGCATAAGTAATATAAATACAAAATTAATCCTCTCTATATCATCTTTTGCAGTGAAACCTCCGCTTATCCTGCCAAATAATAAAACCGGTTTATCAAGTCCTTCTATCACTGCGTGCGGTACTGCGATACCGTTATCAGAAATTGAACTGAATATTCCCTCGTGATCCAAAACGCTTTTTAAAATCCTGCTTGTTGCAAAAGGAAGTTCCTCTTTCGAAATAGATGACAAAATATTACTTATGGCATCTTCAATTGAAACTGCCTTAGCTTCTAATACGACTCTTCCGGGGGTCAAAACATCCGTAATGAAAATCTGCGGATCATTTTCAAATTCATCTTCTATTGCGCCGGTAATTTCTTCAATAATATCTTCGAGGGAAATTATTCCAACCCACTTTTTTTTATCATCTACAACTACCGCTACATGCTTACGATATTTCTGTAAAGTGGTCAATAATGTCTCCAGAGAACTATCGGTTGTCACAGTTATGTATGGTTTGGCCATTGATTCAAGGTTAACAGGAGATGTATTTCCAATCTGGCTAAGAAAAATATCCTTAACGTGGATTATTCCGAGTGGAAGTTCCTGCTTTGCTGATACTAAAGGGTATCTTGAATATCTGTATTGCCTGATGACATTCAAGTTATCATCCCACTTTGCATTTACATCGAGAAGCTTGATCACATCTCTTGTTTTCATCGCATCCCTGACCTTAAGTATCCCAAAGTCAAAAACATTCTCTATCATAAGCAGTCTGAGAAAAGACATAATACCCATTCTTTGTGAGGCTCCCAAAATAATCTTTAACTCATCCACAGATGGAGTTGTATCTTTAATCGATCGCTGGAAACCAAGCAGTTTAAGGAGCAGATTAGCGCTGGAGTTCAAAACGACTAAAGGAACATAAAATACATCCCTGAAGAATCTCAAAAAGCGTGAGCTTGCAAGGGCAGAACTTTCCGGGCGTCTTATTGCAATTGACTTCGGGACAAGTTCCCCAATAAGTATGTGCATAAAAGAAATAAATATATACACAAGCGTAATAGCAACGGTATGAGCCAGGGCTTGTGAAGTCACTCCAATAGACCTGAACAATCCTTCTAAGACAGTAGCAAAAGCTGATTCCGATATAAATCCCAGACCAATACTTGTGAATGTGATTCCAAGCTGGCACACAGATAAATACTCATCTATGTGCTGCTGAATATGTTTTAAGCTGTTCGCCCTCTCATTTCCATCCTGAACAAGTTCTTCGACTCTGGATGGCCTGACTTTGATCGTTGCAAATTCAGCTAAAACAAAGAACGCATTCAGCAGCAGCAAAAGAATTGCAACTAAAATATATATAGTTGTGAACATTTCTTGTACTCTAGATTAAATCCTGTTGTAAAACACCCTTTTAAAACAAGCCTTCTAATTCTTTGAACACGCTATCATCCAAATATGGCTTCATCTGCATCAAACCTCTTTCAAGCTTAAACTTAATACTGTCTACAGGAAGAGAGTATTTTTGTATAATCTCTTTCACACTCATTCTTTCTACAAAGGAGTCAAGACA
>JACQRL010000314.1 GCA_016206485.1 Planctomycetota bacterium
CTGATAATAGCTGTAGTTGCAGGCATTTGGTTTTCTATTACCCATAAAAATTTAGAATCAAGAAAAACCATTCAATTTGCAATAGCGACTTGGCCGGGTTTTGCTACAGGATTTGTGGGCCTTGAAAAAGGATTTTTCGAGGATCTTCCTGTTAAGTTTTTAATTATGGATGATTCGCAGGCACGGCATGCCGCATTCCAAAGTGACCAAGTTGACATAATGATTTCTTCCGCCGATGTTTTTATTCAAGAATACGCACAGGGAATAAAAGGGATTATTATTCTTGTTACAGATGAATCATTCGGTGGAGATGGTATCGTTGCAAAAACTGAAATTAATAAACCATCAGAACTGCTTGGTAAAAAAATCGCTTTTGCCCGTGCCACACCCTCCCATTTCCTTTTATATAAGATTTTGGAAAAAGCAAAAATCAATCCGGACCAAATCCAAGCCGTGGTTGTGGATGATCCCAGTTATGCGGGACAAGCTTTCCTTGGTGGTTCGGTTGACGCCGCAGTAACATGGGAACCCTTCCTAACTCAGGTCAAAAATTCTGGGAAAGGCCATGTATTGCTAACCACGCTCAACTATCCAGGTATAATTGTAGACGTATTAGTTGCCAAAGAATCTTTGGCTCAAGACAAAGAGACGCTTAATAAAATTATCAGAGGGTGGATTAAATCAGTTCAATATATTTCAGAATATCAAAAGGAGTCTCAGAATATTATTGCACAAAGCTTAAAAATTCTGCCAGAGGACGCTGAAAATATGATCGCAGGTTTGCGATTTGCTGATTTGGAAAGGAACCAACAATTTTTATGCTCTGAAACGGATGCCCCTAGATTATTGAGCATCATTCAAGACGCAGGAATATTTTGGCAGTCCCAAAATATAATAAAAGAAGTGCCAAACCTTACGGGGCTTGTTTCCAATTCGGTTTGTTCCGCATTTTCAAAACAATAAGGTATTGGTAATTATAAGTGAGGAGTTACTTTGGCCAACGTGGTGGGAAAATATAATTATTTCTTTTTAATTGTTTCATCAATTGGTGCAGGCGCATATTTCCTGATATGTTGGTATTTTTTCAAAAACGGTCAAGCATGGTCTTTAAATATAAGACAACCAACGCAGAAGCAGATTAAGTCAACCTGGCTATTAATTCTTTACTGGGCAAGTCCAGTTTTCATAATATCACTTTGGGGTCTTTTGTCCTACTCAATCCCCCAATTAAGCCAATGGGTACCCCCTCCAGATGCAGTTTTCCAAACGGGCTGGAATCTCCTTATTAGTGGAACACTCCTTCAGGAAGCTTGGATTAGTTTTCGGCGAGTTTTTGTCGGTTTTACTGGAGCGTCCGTTGTAGGATGTGCTGTGGGTCTATGTGCTGGCTCTTTTCTCCTCATAAGACAAATGATTTTACCCACCAATAGTTTTCTCCGTTACATCCCCCCTACCGCGTTTGTAGCCTTATTTATTGTTTATTTTGGGGTAGGGGAAACTTTCAAATATGCTGTCGTGTTCTTTGGGGTTATTTTCTTTATAACTCAAATGGTCATTGATGTGGTGGATGACATAGACTTAAGGCAGGTTGAAGTTGCGCTAACGAGCGATTTTAAGACACCTGATATCTTTTGGCGAATAATCGTACCTATATCTGGTCCTCGGATTCTCGACGTGCTACGAATCAATCTTGGGGCTGCTTGGACCTTTCTTGTGGCGGCAGAACTAATCGGAGCAGAGAGCGGCCTCGGACATTTCATTGCAGTCAGTCAGCGTTTTCTCCGTTTGCCAGACCTTTATGTCGGTATTTTCGCCTTTGGCGTGATCGGAATGCTAAGTGACCAGTTGTTAGAATTGATAGGGCGAAAACTTTTTCGTTGGCATTATGTCTCCTTACGCAAAAGCAACCGATGACAAACCAACTGAACAAAAATATCGTGCAATTAAATGAAATCTGTTTCGCTTATGGAGATCATACGGTTTTAGATAATGTTGAGTTTGATTTGGCATCCGATGAAGTTGTTGGCTTAGTAGGACCCTCTGGCTGTGGAAAATCTACTCTTCTTCGTTTGATAGCAGATTTGGAATTCCCCCAAGCCGGTAGTGTGTTATTTGAAAAAAATGACCAGAATCATCAACTTCCACTTAGATATATGTTTCAAGACTATGACGCCTTTCCTTGGTTAACTGTTGCCGAAAATGTTCAAAAAGGAAGTGGAGTTCCCCCTCATCCAACCTTGGATGAGGTTTCACAACTTCTTGACCGTGTCGGGCTTCGCGCTAGTATGGACAGATTCCCGGCTGAGTTGTCTGGGGGAATGAGGAAGCGGTTAGCTCTTGCACGCACACTTATCCGTCGCCCCAAACTATTGCTTCTGGATGAACCCTTCGCTTCCCTTGATCCGGATACACGACTGGAAATGTACCAATTGCTACAAGAATTAATCCAGGAAGCTAGTTCCTCAGTTATTTTGGTTACACACGACTTGAATGAGGCAATATTTCTTTCCGACCGGGTTCTGGTAGGTTCACATAGGCCAATGAAGATTCAGGGCGAATTGCCCGTTCGTTTAAATAGGCCAAGGATTCCTGCCATGATGGATGAACCAACATTTTTAGGGGCCTTACACACCTTGCATC
>JACQRL010000305.1 GCA_016206485.1 Planctomycetota bacterium
AGATATTGATATTGCTATCGATATAGGAAGTTCTATAAATAATAGTCTGTTTAGGGATATCAAAGACAAAGTCGAGAATATAAGAACCCTAAGATCAATCGATATTGTAGATCTGGGAGAAGTTGATAATAACTTCAGAAATAGAATTCTCCGTGATGGAAAGTTGTTGAATACATAAAGAAAAAAATGATTTACGAAGAAAGAATTAAATCATTCAAAAAAACTATTGATAATTTAACATCTGTGCTCAGCAAACCAAAAAATGATGAATCAAGAGATCTGGCGATTAAGCGATTTGAGCTGTGCTTTGAAATCTGCTGGAAAACAGTAAGAGATTTTCTTAAGCACAAAGGAGCCATTTACAACTCACCCAGAGATACCTTAAAAGGGATCTTTAAATACGGGTTAATCGAAGACAATTCTTCATGGTATGATATGATAGATGACAGGAATCTTGCTGTGCATATTTATAATGAAAAGCTTGCTGAAAAGATTTACGTAAACCTGCCTAACTATTTGAAGTTGTTGAATAAATTGTATACCAGTCTTCCGCAGACGCTGAAATAACATTGAATCAGGCAGTATTTAATTGAAAATAAGGCGTTTATATTCTTGAATATCTTTACCAAGCTCTTTTGGATCCCTGTATAGCCAGTCAGTTCGCAGTTCCTTTCCTGTAATATCTTTGAGTACAAGATAAGAAATAAGTCTTATCCATCCGTCTTCAGCGGAGAGGCATTCGCAAAGCCTTCTCTTGACTGCGTCGGAAGAGAAATTCGATAATGATCTGACAATAGTACGTTTTATATCATTGTCATTGACAAATGCTTCCTTACTGTCCAATAGAGATATGAGAAATGTTTCAGCTTTCGCACTTTTTGTAAAGGCAAGGGCCTCGATTAGCGTTTCGACTAATCTGGATTTTGCTTTTATCTCTACTGTTACAAGAGCTGAAGATCCGTCACTCGGTGAACTCTGACCTTCTTGTCCATAGGGATTTGAACCTGCGCCTGAGCCCGGATACCCATCTAAACCGGAAGGTCCCGGTCTTCCGTGTGTTTGGGATGCGTTGGCACGTGATTGCTCACTAATGGGAGCTTTTCTATGCATCTTTGATATTTCCTCGAGCATTTTTATAATTTCCTGATCATTGAGCTTACCTGCCAACCCTCGATAATATATTGATATCGTTGCGAGATGTTGTTTCTCCAATTCTTCCGACATATAATCTTCGCTCATTTTAAGCAGAATTTTATCCAACTTTGCCTTGGTCTTGGGATTATCCACAGCACATGTGTTCAAATATTCAAACGTTCTTTCAATAAGGTATAAAGGGAGCTTTGAATCTTCTACAACTGCAGTTCCAAACTCCGGAAAATTGTCAGGATAACTCTTTCTATAAACAGATAGTGCAGTATAAGTAACGCTGTGACCTTCAAACGCTGTTAATATAAGATCTTCTAATATTTTGCGTCCTAGCTTTCCAAAGAGTGGAAGTGTTTCAATCACAAATATTCTTACCGACGGTTCAAATTTATCAAGAGCATACTCCCTAGGTCGTGGGACGCTTCTTGGCGTGACCTTGATCATATTCTGCCTGGTATTTTTGCTTAAAATAGAGCGTACAAGAGACAACTTCGCCGCATATTCTTTTTGAGCTTGTCTATCTCCACACACGGAGATCACTATATCCAATATTTGTCTCAAAATAGCCTGTCTTGCATTTTTTCTATAGCTGCTTACCGGAGTATCCTTCACAACGGGAAGAGGATCATTAGCCCAGTTCATTCTATCCAGATTATTCTTTAACCCTGTCGATATTGCATACAATTTTTTTACACTGTTTATATCAGCAGGATCAAGACATTTTGTAGATGCTTTGGTCAGCGCTGCCACTTTTTCATAATTCCCATCTTTAATAGCGCTTTCGAGCATTCTAACCAATATTTTGAATGAACCTTTGTATGACAACTTTGCCAGAGAATTAACAAAGGCAATTTGAAACACCGGATCATTTTCTCCTTCAACCTTTTGTGCTAGGTATTCACCCAATCCCTGGAACTCTGCCTTAGATAAACAATACAATGCCCTTGCCTTTTCAATCGCATCTTTACTGTTTTTGAGTAACTCAAACAGCTCTTCCATTGGTTCATACTTCTGCATCATTCCAAGATAGTAGACTGCGTTTCTGGCCAGACGTTTATTGGGATCGGATAACAACCTCCTAACATAGCCATATACTTCTTTCTGTGGAAATAAATCCAATCCACGCGCAAATGGAACAGACAGTGTGAATGGATGTCCTGCATATAATTCTGTTTTTGATATTTTATCCATCATTGTTCCATATCCGTCTCCTAGCTCCTGAAAGGTTGGAGGTTTGGACTCAGGATCTACATGTTTGATTGCTGTATCGCAGAACACTTTAAGTTTATCCTTGAACTCGCGCACTGACAGCACATAGTTTGCTGCAGGATCTCCGAACAAAAGCAGATAATATAAATCCTCGTTATCAAACATTCTGTTGTTGTGAAAATGTTTCAACAACATTCTTGTGTAGCATTTGAACCGGCTTTCCAGGCATGACTCAGACACATTTTCGTAAGTCTGGAGCACTGTAACGGCTGTAGCTTTATTACCTTTGTCGTCTGAATCAGCGCTGCAGACGACAGACTTAAGATCATCGATCCATGGATGATGACTTGCATAATCTTTTGTTGTAATCGCTTCCTGATCAAAAAAATCATAATATTTGGGGAAGACAGGGGTTTGTAATGGAGTTTCTATCTTTTTGTTGTCCGGTTTCTCGACAGGTTTTGTTGCTGTGCCTCCAGATTCATCTGTTGAAGATTTTGGCTCAATTCTTGCGCCCGTTTGGATCAGTTTCATCTTATCAGTAACCGTTATTGAAGGATTTGAGTTTGCTATAGAATCAAAAGGATCGAGCGGCGGCAGAGGAATATCCATGTCGAAAAGCAGGATTAATTGCGATATCAGAAACAGCGCTATAGTTGGTCTCATATTTTTATCGAGGAGGGTTCCTCCTATGTACTAATCAATATTATTATGTTCATGTTTATATAACACCGCGAACATAGCACGGAATTCCGTAAAAAAAGAGACCCCTAAGTGATGGAAAAAGCAAAGATGTCATACAAAGGTTAATACAAAATTCAGCGCTTTTTCATTACGTAAAGAAGATGCATCTTGGTTAATAATGGTCGACAATAGCTGGAATTAAAATTTGTGAATCATCAAAATCAACTTAAAGGAAAAAATCTGTATGTTTGGATGACTACACAGATATTCTTATAGAATTAAAAAGTGAAAAAACCCTTGCCTGTTGCTATATTACTGTCGTTATAATACTATGGTTACAAGTC
>JACQRL010000308.1 GCA_016206485.1 Planctomycetota bacterium
AAAATATCTTTTTTTTAATTCATCGAGATGTTTCAAAGACATTTCCTGTACAGTTGATTCTTCATAGACTGAATCAAAGATTCCAAGTACATAAACAAAACTTCTGTCTGAAACGTCAATTTTTTTATCTTTAAACTTATCGATATAATCTCCAAAGACCCTCCGCTTTACATCGCTTTCCTGGACAGGTATCCTGACCTTTGGGGGCAATTTTGGATTGTTATCATCAGTTTTCGGAAGTTTGTTTTCTACTGATCTCATATAAAAAACCAGACATACAATCACGAAAAAAATCATCGCAAGAGGGATGAATTTGGCAATAGACATAGACCTGCTTTGGCTCTGGGTGAATTTAGCCCTCAATCTACCCTGTACAGATTGTTCTTTTGGTTCATCCATAATACTTTAGATGAGAGAAAACCCTCCATCTGCAACAATAATCTGTCCTGTAATCCAGTCAGAAAGACCGCTGCACAAGAAGAGTGCTACCTTTGCGATATCCTCAGGTGTGCCGAGGCGGTTCAAAGGAGTTCGTTCAAGGGAATATTTAAGCATAAGCTCTCTTGACGGAAATGCCTTTAATGATTCCGTATCAACAACGCCTGAACAGATGGCATTAACATATATCTTTTTGTAAGCAAGTTCAAACGCGAAATATCTGACCAATGTTTCCAAAGCGGCTTTAGCAGATCCTACTGCGGCATATTCAGGGATATATCTTTTTGATCCATGGCTGGTGATCGTCAGAATTTTAGAGCCTTCGGGCATCATATCGTGAAGATTCTTAACCAAAAGCAAAAATGCCCTTGATGAAAGGTCCAAGGTTTTTTGCCAATCTTCTTCAGTAATGTCGACGGCTTTTCTGAGCGCGCCAACAGCAACATTTGACACAAGGATATCCAGAGTACCCCATTTAGACCTGATCTCATCTGCAATCTTTTGCTTAATCTGTTCCGGATTACCCACATTTGCCCTTATTAGTAACGGCTGCGAGGCAGGATTTAGTTTTTTGAGTTCAGATTCAATTTCATCTGCTGCCTGACGCGATTTGAAATAATTAACTGCGACAGTTGCCCCATTTTGTGTCAATATTTTCGCTATTGCAAGGCCGATTCCCTTTGTTCCCCCTGTAATGAGTGCCTTTTTACCTTTTAGCAGCATCGCACTATTATATAGAAACTGCAATAGTCTCCAATCTTTTGCTTATAACTCAATTAAGAACGGTGTTAGTTGCAATTTGTTTGATTTTTGTCTTTCGCTATTTGTTATGTTTATATATGTACCATATTTTGCGTTTCGTACAGCTGATTGGACTGTTTACAGTTTTAGCAGGTATAATCGGAGGTATTTCACTCGACTCACTCAAATACGAACTATTAGTTTGTTCTGCCGGATTACTCCTATTTTTCATCGCACATTCCATACTTAGAAAGTTTTACAGTAAGTAGAATCGATGTTTAAGGTATCGCACATTGAGTATAGTGTATAGTGTATTTAGTTTGATTATTGATACACTATCATCTTATGTTTTCGCGCGTAAATAAGTTTATTTCTATTTTACTTGGGACATTGTGCGGTATCGGATTTCTACCAAAGCTACAGGCGACCTGCGCTAGCGCGGTGATATATCCTCTCATGTTCTGGATATGGCCAGCTGATTTGGTTATACAGCTATCTATTATTACCATTGTTTTTTTTGTGGGTACTTATGCATCTTATCAGTGCAGCTTTATTTTTAACAAGAAAGATCCGAGGGCTGTAGTTATTGATGAATTGTCGGGGATCACATTCTCATTATTTATGATACAGATGAGCTGGATTGTTGTTATTGCCGGATTTTTTCTGTTCAGATTTTTCGATATTCTAAAGCCGCTCGGAATCCGCAGTCTTGAAGTGATCCCGAATGGATTCGGGATAATGCTTGATGACGTGCTTGCAGGAATTTACACGGGGATATGTTTGCACTTACTTCTATTATTTCAACATGAGTACAATTTATTCCAATTTTAAATATTAAAGTTTAAACTTTAAAGTTAAGAACGGGGTGTAGCGTAGCCTGG
>JACQRL010000306.1 GCA_016206485.1 Planctomycetota bacterium
ACAAAGTAGTAGTGCCTGGTGTAGCCGATGAGCTTCTGAAACTTGCCTTCATCGAGTAAGAGAACGTTCTTTGCTACTTTAAAGAATATTGAGTCGATAACGTTTTTATAAAAAATATATGGCTATCTGATGATTGCGTTTAACCGCTGTTTTAAAAGCTCTTTGACTTTATTTATGGTATTTTCCTGACTGAAAATTTTCTCCTCAGGATACAAAATTATTCTGAACGCGACCGATTTCTTCCCAGCAGAAATATTTCCCCCCTTAAACAAATCAAACGGGTAACAGATGAATTTACATTCATTGATAACTTCAGAGACAATCCTTTCAATATCTCTCCACTTGACTGCTTCATCTACCACCATGGAGATATCCCCTTCAGCAGATGGCTGATTTGAAAATTCCGGTCTTGGTTTCGGCAAAATATGTTTGTAAAGCGCCTTCACATCCAGTTCAAGAAAACTGATCTTTTTACCGTCTAAATTGCATTTATCAAGAACAAGCGATGAAATAAGCCCTGCAAAGCCGATAGTTTCATTCCCGGCTTTAATAGACGTTGAAAATGACGGGACGCAGAATTTTAGACTTAAATCACAAAACTCAAGCTTGTTACTGATGAGATTTCCAAGCTCCTTTAATACATTGTTAATACCGCCTTGATCTATTGCATTAAGAATACAGACAACTTCTTTTTCAGAAAGATCTCCAGATTGAATCGTTGAAAGCTCAAAAATGTTCAAGAGAGGCTCCTTAATGTTGTTATTGTGTCTCAAACAGTTAAGCATCTCCGGTATCAAAGAGCTCCTTAAATATTTTGGATCTTTAAGCGAACTCTGAACCTGCACTAATTTATCTGAAAAATGACTAAAAGTCTCTGCATATTTAGGCTCTGTAAAACTTAATGTCATAACCTCCTGATACCCAAGTCGCACAATAAGATCCCTAACTGTTCTTTTGAAGTTATAATAGCTGTTCGGACTAATCCCAAAACCGGGAAGTGTCTGATTAGATTTCACGCTGTCTAAACCGATTGATCTTATAATCTCTTCTTCAAGATCCTGCTGTGTCTGCAAATCCAGTCTGTAAGGAGGAACCTTTACTTCTATAGAAGTTCCATTCTGCTTAGTGAGATCGAGACTATCTTTTTTCAAAATATCTGAAATTTCGTTCTGCTTTAATTGTAATCCCAACGCTTCATTCGCATCAGATATACTGAACTTAATAGCAGCCGAGGACGGCTCCAGAGTTCTACAGTCGCTGATGAAAACTGCAGTACTGGTTGGGATCTCCCTTTTAATCAGCTCCATAACTCTTCTGGCAGCGATTTCGATATTTTCAAAGATTGCTATATGCTCAAATCTGTATGACGAATCAGTTTTTATGCCAAGTCTTCTCGAAGTTATTCTTATAGATACAGGATCAAACCAGGCAGACTCTAACAGAACCGCCCTTGTATCGTTTGTAATAGATGAATTCCTACCTCCAATTATGCCTGCTAATGCGACAGGTTTGCTGGAATCGGCTATTACAAGATTGCCCGTATCAAGTAGATACTCTTTATCGTCCAGCGCCAAGATCTTTTCTCCGTTTTTTGCAAGACGCACAATTATTTTCTGATCATCAAGCTTGCTCATGTCAAATGCATGCAGAGGCTGACCAGTTTCATACATTACATAATTAGTTATATCAACAATGTTATTAATTGATTTAATCCCAACCTGTTCAAGACGATTCCTTATTGTCTGTGAAGAAGAAGTAATCCCAATGTTGTTTATAACAACTCCGAAATAACGCCTGCAAAGATTTCGTTCCTGAATTTTAATCGAGATAGAATTATCTACTTTGATCGGGGATGACTTTGCCCAAAGATCCTTTTTCAGTTTAGATCCGGATAGAAAGGCAATCTCCCGTGCAATTCCAAAGATGCCAAGGCAGTCAGGCCTGTTCGAAGGCATTTCAACATCCGCAACAACATCTCCAAGAATTTGCTGGTGTGAAGCAATATCAAATCCGCCCTTTTGTAATATCTTTTTCAATCCCTGTATGTCAGGGAGATCAACAAACTCTGACAACCATTCAAGTGAGATCTTCATATAAAGTGTTTCAGAAAACGAAAATTATTTTCTATCAAATACCTGATATCCTGTATCTGATATTTAATCATAGTTATTCTTTCAATACCCAATCCAAACGCAAACCCGCTATATTTATTTTCAGGATAGCCAACATTCTTAAATACTTTCTGATTTACCATGCCTGCGCCCAGAATTTCTATCCAGCCGGAATACCTGCATGTCGGGCAGCCTTTTTTTTTACAAATTACGCAGCTTACATCCATCTCCAGAGAAGGCTCAGTAAACGGGAAAAATGATGCCCTGAATTTCGTCTCGACTTCTCCGAAAAGCTGCATGGCCAAAACCTCCAAAGTCCCTTTAAGATGCGGAAGTGTCACATTCTCATCAACGTAAAGCCCTTCCAGCTGATGGAAAACAGGAAGATGCCCTGCATCTACAGTGTCCGGTCTGTAGACTTTACCGGGAGCGACTATTTTTATCGGAGGTTTTTTCGACAGCATAGTTCTCACCTGAACCGGAGATGTATGACTTCTCAGAACTTTTCCTTCAGATACGTAGAATGTATTCCAAATATCGTGAGACGGATGCTCCTTCGGAATATTAAGAAAATCGAAATTGTATTCCTCCTTTTCGATCTCCGGACCTTCAACAATTTCAAAACCGAGACGTTCCATTATCGTTATAATCTCTTCAAAAGTGGAGTAAAGCGGGTGCTCTCTTCCGGTTTGAGCACTAAAAGGATATGTGTAATCTATCTTTTCCCCACCTTCTAACTTCCTTTTTAAAGTCATCTTTGCTTCTTCAAGTTTGGATGTCAGAAAATCTTTTAACTGATTCAGTTCAGTTCCACAGGTTCGCTTCTCTTCCGCACTAAGATCTTTAATCGTAGAAGTAAGATCTCTTAAAAGTCCATTACGACCGATATATTTACGGAAAAGTTCATCAAGTGAGTCAAGATTACTGACAACCGCAATGTCTGAGCCGAACTGATCTTTTAATCTGCTTATCTGATCCTTAAGTAATATGCGAGTCATTTTGCTATTATTTATTACTTTATATCGGAGTCAATGAGTTGGTTCTTTGTGCTTATTTGGCTGAAGTTGCTTTTCCGACAACTTCTTTAAAAAGCTCAGGTTCATGTATCGCAATTTCAGTCAAAACCTTTCTATTCAGTTTAATAGAGCTTTTCTTCAGCTTATTAATGAACTCTGAATAGCTTATCTGATACTGCGTCAAAGCAGCAGTCAATCTGATTATCCATAACGATCTGTAATCTCGCTTTTTCTGCTTCCTGCCATTATATGAATGTCTTCCTGCCCTGATTATGGCCTCTTTTGCATGCTTTAACTGTCTTCCTCTCTGGCTATAATATCCTTTAATTAGCCTTCGAATCTTCCTTAGTTTTGCCTTTCTTTCCGGCCCGCTGGATATTCTCATAGAGTTAGTAGATTAAGATAAAGAGCTTTTGTTACAAGGAAAAAATAACGCCAAAATATCAGTCTGTTAGTACTTTCTTTTTATTTTTGATGAATGAAGACTATTTGAACCTGATCCAGATCCGTTGATTATAAAAGTAACCCTGCGGAGTCTCTGAAGAAAAAGTTTTGAAGATATATATTCGAGATTCTTTTGCGGTTCAATACTATAACCAGAACTTACCGGTTTAGAAGCGCTTGTTTCAACAATCGGCGCCGGATTTTCAATAAATGAAGTCTTGCCCCTGCCAATCAGCTGATTCAAAACATTACAAAGTGTAACAAAACTTTGTTTAAACATAATTTGATATAATAAGGGCAATATTCATACCATAATAAAACTTTAAAACATTGGAATCATCCAAGCAGTCACCTTATAAAAGCAGACAAATCAGTGACACCTTCAAAGTCTTTCATTTTGTAAGTATTACCTGCAGATTTTTGTAGGTTTTAAAGCAATCTTGCTAAAGAGGTCCAAAACAATTATCAAAACCTCAGCATTTTCAGCTTAGATGCGAAGTCATCATCGGAAAGTTTCTTACCGGGATTAAGAATCTGGTTCGGATCGAAGAGTCTTTTTATCTCGACAAACAGTTCATAAAGTTCTTTATAAGTCTCCTTAATTATTCCTGAACGGAGAATTCCGTCTCCATGCTCACCTGTCAAACTCCCATTCAAATGTTTTATTAATTCAATCA
>JACQRL010000011.1 GCA_016206485.1 Planctomycetota bacterium
AAAAGGGCCGTTTAATAAAGATGAAAATTACCCGGGTCCAAATGCCCTCGTTGCGATTATAGCAAAAGAATCTATCCCGGAGCGAGACAACCCTTACCTTAATATCAATGAGTTATTTCTCTTCAAAGAGTTTTATGAAAATACAAAACGTGAGGATTTGAGTAACTATACATTCTTGACGATTGAGAAATCACAGGTACTGGTAAAATTATCAGATTATATCTTTTCATTTATCGCAGGAATGGGGGTAAAATACGTATTCGCAGTCTGCGGCGGAAACGCCATGCATTTAGTTGATTCCCTGGGAAAGAATGAGGATTTGACCTATATCGCCACACATCATGAACAGGCTGCAACAATGGCTGCGGAAGGTTATGCACGTATATCAGGCAAACCCGGTGTTGCACTCGTGACATCAGGTCCTGGCGGGACAAATACGATTACCGGTCTCTGCGGGGCATGGATAGATTCAATCCCCCTAATAATTATCTCCGGGCAGGTAACCGCTAACACCATGATTGGAGATACGGGCTTAAGGCAATTTGGCATTCAGGAATCAAATATCGTTGACATCGTCCAATCCATTACAAAGTATGCCGTAACCGTGACGGATTCAAAACTTATCAAGTATCATCTGGAAAAGGCAGTTCATCTTGCGATGACAGCGAGACCCGGCCCTGTGTGGTTAGATATTCCACTGGATATTCAGAGTGCGCAGATAAACCCCGGCGAACTTATTTCGTTCGCTCCGGAACCACCCGGGCAAGAATCACAGGACAATTTACTTAAAGGACGGGTAAGAGAATGCCTATCCCTGCTCAGGAAGGCAAAACGACCTGTAATGATATGCGGTTATGGTATAAGGATTGCCAGAGGTGAAAATGAATTTATAAAACTCGTTGAAAGGTTAAAAATACCGGTTGTCTCCTCGTGGACAGGGAGCGATTTGATTCCCACAGACCATGAATTTTATGTCGGAAGAAGTGGCATTATGGGGGACAGGGCAGGGAATTTTACTGTTCAGAATGCAGACCTACTCCTTATCATAGGTTCAAGGATGTCTATTCCGCAGGTAGGATACAATTATAAGACCTTTGCGAGAGAGGCAAAGAAGATAATCGTTGACATAGACGAGAAGGAACTTCAAAAACCTTCTATAAAGGTTGACCTACCTGTCAATGCTGATGCAAGAAAGTTCATGGATGAGCTCTTGGCGCAATTAGATGAAGAGGGTGTGAGTCTGAAAGTTGATGACTGGATTCAAACTTGCAGGGACTGGAAGGCAAGGTATCCGGTAGTCCTGCCGGAATATAAGGATAATAAAGAGACAGTCAACTCATTCTATTTCACAGATGTCCTTTCTAAAAAATTAGGCAGAGACGCTGTCGTTGTAACAGATATGGGGACAAGTTTTACCTGCACAATGCAGACCTTTAAAACAAAACATGGACAAAGACTTTTTACCTCAAGCGGACATGCCTCCATGGGATTCGGGCTTCCTGGTAGTATCGGGGCATGCTTTGGAAATAACAAGAGGAAAACAGTTTGTATAAGCGGAGACGGCGGACTCCAGATGAATATACAGGAACTTCAGACCTTAGTCCATTATAATCTGCCTGTCATATTGTTTGTCTTGAATAACGGCGGCTACCTGACGATTAAGTTAATGCAGCAGAACCATTTTGGGAGATATGCCGGTTCAGAGAAGGGCAGCGGTCTCAGTTGTCCTGACATCATTAAAATTGCCAATGCCTATGGCATAAAGGCAGAGAGGATTTCAAACCATGAAGAACTTCATGCCAGGATTGACAGTATTCTCGCCGAACCCGGTCCTTTCATCTGTGAAATCATGATGTCAGATACTCAACCATTGATTCCGAGGGTTTCCTCAATAAAACGCCCTGATGGGACGATTATTGCAAAACCACTTGAAGACCTGTATCCTTTTCTGGACAGGGAAGAATTTTTGCGGAATATGATTGTCAAACCAATTGAGGTCTTAAAAGAGTAAATTTGAGTACAGGAATTTCAATATTAAGATTCTTCAGTCATTTCGTTCCTTCAGAATGACAACGTAATAGCAATAGTGTCATTCTGAGCGAAGCGAAGAATCTAATTAAACAGGAGTTTTATGGGGCTTTTATATACCAGAATGAAAATATTTCATTTTAAGGAGAAGATAGACTCTCTGCCTGCTTCCGTTGATAAGATACTTGCTCCAGTTCATATAAGGATAAAACCAACAAATACATGTAATCATAATTGCTGGTATTGCGCGTATAGAACGGATAATTTGCAACTCGGGAAAGACATGGTTGTGAAAGACAGGATTCCCAGAGAAAAGATGCTGGAGATAATTGATGATATAGATGAGATGGGAGTGAAATCCATTACATTCAGCGGAGGCGGTGAGCCCTTCTGTTATCCTTATCTGTTGGATGTGGTAAGGAAACTATCCCGCACCCAGGTGAAATTTGCATCGTTAACTAACGGTTCCCTTTTAAATGGGGAATTGGCAGAGGTCTTTGCCCATAATGGGACATGGTTAAGAGTTTCTATGGATGGGTGGGATGATGAAAGTTACTCTGCCTATCGCGGGACGAAAGATAAAGGGTTTACTGAAGTGATGGAGAATATGGAAGATTTCAAGAAGTTAAACGGGAAATGTTATCTTGGTGTTTGTATAATTGTTGATAGAAAAAATGCTTCTCATATATACGAACTGGCGAAAAGACTAAAAGGTATAGGCATTGACAGCGTTAAGATTGCGCCATGTCTTGTAAGTAACAGCGGTAGAGAAAGTAACGAATATCACAAACCAATCTTTCAGCAGGTTAGGGAAGAGATTGTGCGGATAACCGGTGAATTTGGAGACAAGGAATTTGAGGTATTTGATTCTTATCATAGCCAATTGGAAACATTTGAAAAGGAATATAACTGGTGTCCATATATTCAGATTCTTTCAGTGATAGGGGCAGACCTTAATGTTTATTCCTGTCAGGATAAGGCATATAACATTAAGGAAGGACTAATCGGGTCTATAAAAAACATGAGGTTTAAAGACTTCTGGTTTTCTGACAAAAACAAATTTTTCAAGGTTGACCCATCTATCCATTGTGCGCATCACTGTGTTGCTGATGCAAAAAATAAAATTGTCCTGGAGTACCTGAATGCAGACCGGGAGCACCTGGCATTTGTATAAACGCTGTAGCATTGATATGGCAGACGGTGTAATAAACAGGATTTTCCCCACTCGGTCAATCAAGCGTGTCCTGTTTATTGCACCTCCTGACGCTGATGCGAGTATGTTTGATTACGCAACAGCGAAGAGAGGGAGATATTGGAATTTTCCTCCTTACGGGCTGGGAGTCATAGCCGCTCATATCAGGAATGATGGGATAGACGTGAGGATAATAAATTTGAATAACGAGGTTTTAAAGGCGTGTAAACTTTCCATTTCCGAAGGAAACTTTGATTTTGACGATGTCTGGAAGACATCTTTGTCCAGGTCATTAAAAGATTTTCAGCCGGATATTGCCGGTGTTACCTGTATGTTCACCCAGACCCACAGGTCTGCAGTAGAAGTATGCGATGAAATTAAGAAATTCAACCCGGCATTACCCGTTGCTGTAGGCGGGGTGCACATTACAAATTGTTTTGCGGATAATAAGGCATCAGACCTCTTATTAAACGATTTTGAG
>JACQRL010000307.1 GCA_016206485.1 Planctomycetota bacterium
CCCAAGAGCTTGGAAAGCGCCTGATGCAAAGCGTTAACTATTCTGGTTAGCTCAGCTTCTTTCTGCTTCTGCATTTCCACTTTTGCCTGAGGGCTGTTCTTATCTCCAAGCGGATCCTTCTTGTCACCATCACCTCCTCCATGACCTCCACCTGAACTACCACCTCCCATACCGCCACCAATACTACCACCGCCGGTACCTCCGCCACTTCCACCCTTCGGCATGGATCCAGTCGGATTCTTTCCATCCTTATCACCTTCAGATCCAGATTTTACAGACTCCAACTCAGCTTCAGCTTTACCAAGCCATATTATCAATGCATCAATAACTTTTTTAAATCTGAATGTGCCAAGCACATCAATAGCCTTAACTGTTACATCATTACTATAATGGTCTTCGTAATCTAACAAAAATTTGAATGAGTCTTTATTATGGATCGCCTGGATAGCCACCAATCCTTCATTGAATACACCGTAACAATGAGGCCACTCTTCAGTGGGTGTTTTAGGGCTGTGAAACTTTTTTACATCCTTAGAAAACTTTTTCAAAAATTCCTCAACTTGCCTGGATGCATTTTTATTAAATTTATATTGCGCATGTATTTTTAGTAAACCGGACAGAATACTATATTCCTTTTCTTTTTTTAATAGATCGCCAAATTCTCTAAGAAAATTTTTATGCTCTAATCCGCCTTTCAGTTGAAGTAATTTATTCCAAACATCGTTCAATATGCCAATTTTTTCATCACCGCTTTTAGCTGCAGAATAATCCTTCTTGAACTTTTCTAGTAACTGATTTATCGCATCTTTATCCTGGTCTTCTGAACTTCTGGCCTGAAATAAGACGAGCAATAACAAGACTAGCTTCATATTGCCTCCTTCTTCACAACATTAATCATTATAACTAATACATACCTTCAACTAAAGAGAAAAAACGATAAAAAAGGCGCCTTGAATAAAGATTGAACATCCTTGAAAAATCCTTATGAGCGCTCAATAATGATAATTCCGTCATTAATCTTGAGTCCTGATTGCCCTTCCACAAACTATTATAACCAGGTTCAAATGGAAAACGGACATATTTATCTAACGGTCTATCCATAGCTTCTGACATAAAATAATCGGTTAAACCAAGAGAATGCTTGATCATTGATAAAACACCCATTTTTTGCCCTATATACTTGACGTACCTCCAGTCAATTTTGCCTGTTTTTATCAAGCGGTAAACATCATAAATCCAGGACAACAACGGCCAATACCTATGAACAAAGCTTAAATGGCAGCAAACATACAAAAAAAGGTCTTCTGCAGTAAGAATAGAAAGTTCAACCGAACCATAACTAATACTCACACTTCTTGGATAAAGATAATGAAAATCCGCAAAAAAACTGTCATAATGGGCATCAATCAACACCCCCTCAAACAATATCTCGCTCGAAGGAACCACATGCTTGCTCAGGTTAATCTTACCTCCATATTTTATCATAAGACACTCGAATCTTTCTTTTGAATATGGATCTATTAAAAGATCTATATCATTAAAATTTCTTTTCACGAAAGGATATGCATAATGTTCGATACTTACACCCTTAACCATAATAAATCTGATTTGCTCTTTCCTGAGAAGTTCTACGAGAATATTTATCGCATTATCAATATGTGATCTATTTCGCGATCCAATGAGCGACAATGCGCAGAGCGTATTACGCAATCCTGACAGATCAGAGATACCTGTATCTTTTAGCTTATGATATACAACATTTGCAAGATGATGCTGATTTATAAACGATACGATTGTTTTTTCATCATATTCAGAAAGCAACGACTTAAACTCACTCGAAAAAATGATATCTTCTTTGTCAGCTAGAAGTCTGCCGACTTTACGGGCGAGCGACTGATACTCCTGATACTTCATTAATAGCACTCAACAACTTGCAGATTATAACATTCCAGCTGAGATGACGCTTATAATAATCACCTATAAATCTGCCTCTTTCATTTAGCCGATCTCTATCCTCATATATCTGCGTAATCATTTGAGCAATTAAATTCGGATCGAGCTTATCAACGGTGAAACAAAGTCTTTTAACATCCTTATCAGAATGTTTTCCTGAATTAACAAGCGATGGAACAGAAGCAGAAAGCGCTGCTATAAATGAACCATTCCTGAAACCTATTCCATTTCGACCGCCTCTCACATATTCAAATAAAATAAACAAATCTGATTCACACAATTTATTGTAAACAACTTCTCCAGTCAAACGCCCTGTTATCTCAGCAACATCTCCAAGATTAAACTCTGTAATAAGACCACGAAATGTCGGATGACTCCCGATTTCGCCAATACATCTGAATTTCAAATTCTTTTTCACATGTTCCGGCAACAACGAAATAGATTTCAACATTACATCAAATCTCCTATATGGATGAAAAAAGGCTCCGAAAGTCGAAATCACAAACTTACCATCAATTGATTGTTTTCTATCAATTGATTCTCCCATAAAAATATTCGAACCCACGGGAATCACTCGGAATCTGCTTTTGAGCATGACCGGAGCAATTTGCTTGTAATAATCCACACTTACAATACACAGATCGGAAAGCACTGATATTGCTAAAAATGATGCATATTGGACCGCCGAAAGCGGCAAATAATAAGGCCTTAGAAAATTGAACTCATTAAAAGTCTCGTGGAACGTTGTAATAAATGAGCTGCTGTATTTTCTTGCGCCATGAATAAACGGTATAAGATGGAGATTAAACCCTCTCTTTGAATATATAAACGGTGTATACTGCAAATTGACGGTTAAAGGTTTAATACGCCTAATAGCAGTAATTGCCTTTTCATAATCGGAAAGTATTGGAAGTATTTCAACGTTTGCTTCGTTGAAATCTGAATGACCAGTTGTAAGTACAAATACTCTGTAGCCTAACTTGGAAATTTCAGACGCGATTATTTGACTGTAGTCGCTCACTCCTCCCGAAACAGGCGGAAAATGACCTGTAGCAATAACGATATTTTCCATCAAGCATTGATATTCTTCATGTACACAGTACGAATCGGGAACGGAATTTCTATGCCTTCTTTTCCAAATCTTTCAAAAATTCTGTGGCAAAGTTCAGTTGTGATTCTTCCGCGCTTTGCAAAATTTTTAATAAAACAAATTGCCAGAAAGTTCAGAGAAGAATCCCCAAAGCCAGTGAACCTGACCTTAGGAGGCAAGGTGCTTTCAAGCTCCGGCAATTCATTTATCGCCTTGGCAAGCACATCATGTAATATGCTTTCCACTTTTCTCGAATCTGAAGAGTAGCTTACTCCAACCGGAATCACCAAAGCAGTGGTAGGTTCCGGTAAACTATAATTTATTATAGATGATTGCGATACCAGAGAATTCGGGATCACAACAAGTGTATTTTGAATCGTTTTAATTCTTGTACTTCTCCAGCCGACTTCTTCAACAAAACCTTCATGTTCGCCAACACGAATGAAATCTCCGACACGAATCGGCCTGTCAGCAGCCAGATGGAGACCTGCGAAAAAATTTGCGAGTGTATCCTGAAGCGCAAGAGCTCCGGCAAGACCTCCTATACCCAAAGCCCCCAATATCGGAGTAATTTCTACATGCAACGAATGCAGAACAAGCAAAATACCAATAACGATCAAGAAGATACGAATTACAAAACGTACCGGAGCCTCAACCGTCTTGAAAGCAACTGACTTTTCACCAAGTAAACTGAAAAACAACGCCGATGCATGTGAAGCAGCAAATACAAGTGACAAGGTAAATATAATTTTTATTAAGCCTTGAATCTGGATCTGTCTTTCGTTAGCTACAAATTCCAACTGATTAACAACTATAAAATAGCATCCGCCTAATATTACCCAAAGCTTGAGAAACTTCGAAATAACACCATAAATTACATCATCATATTTGAGTGAAGTTTTCTCGCCTAAACGTCTGAGAGATTTTCCTACTATCGGGCTGACAACATATGCTGCAAACACAACTAAAACGAAATATATGATAGGTTCGACGTAAATAGCATAAGTTCCAAAAGTCTCTTCCAAAAGCTTTCTCATATTTACTATTGCTAGATTTAAAGTAATATTGCTTTTTAATGCAAGAAAAAGTCAAAGGAAAGCAAATAGTGCTGGGAATTTCCGGGTCAATTTCTTGTTATAAATCGTGTGACATAGCGTCAAAACTTGCACAAAATGGGGCAAAAGTCATCTGCATAATGACAAGGGGTGCAACTGAACTAATTAAGCCCCTAACTCTACAAACGCTGACTGAGCAAAAAGTGCTCTATAAAACATTCGACGACAGCATCACTGATGATCCTACTCATATAAAACTTGCCCAGAAGACCGATCTGCTGTTAATTGCTCCAGCGACTGCAAACATCATTGGCAAGATCTCCCATGGAATTGCGGATGATCTACTAACATCATTCATACTGGCAGTTTCTTGTCCTATTTTAATCGCGCCAGCTATGAATACGAAAATGTGGGAAAATAAAATTGTACAGGAAAACGTTAATAAGCTTAAAAAACTTAAGTATACAATAATAGAACCGGAAGAAGGCTTTCTTGCCTGTCGCGATTCAGGCCCCGGCAGACTCGCTTCAACCGATATAATAATCAAATCAATCATAAAATTAATCGATTGAAACTTTTATTTATACCTAAAATTTGATAACTGCTAATCTGTGAAGATACTTATTACCTGCGGCCAAACAAAAGAGTATTTGGATGATATCCGTTATATATCCAACAAAGCAACAGGAATATTTGGTGTCGAGCTTGCTCAGGAAGCCTTAACAAGAGGACACGACGTCATTCTGATAAGCGGTTCTAAAGAAATATGCTTCCCCAATATAAAATACATTGAAACAACAAACGACCTGCTTAAGGAGTGCATAAAATATATAGAGCCGGCGAATGCGCTCATAATGAATGCTGCAGTCTGTGACTTTCGTATGAAACATCAAATACCCGGAAAAATAAAAAAGAAAAAAACCTTATCATTAAACTTACAGGAGAACATCGACGTTATCAAAGAACTTGCTAAGTACAAGAAGGACAAAGTTTATGTCGGGTTTGCTCTCGAAGAGAAAAAACATGGGAAGAAGAATGCGCTGAAAAAGATGCTTGAGAAGTCACTTGATCTGATAATATTAAACTATTTAAACTCATTCGGCAACACTGACATCAGCGGACAAGTAATAACTAGGACTGAATCAGCTCCATTTAACAACAAAACCAAATCAGAGGTTGCAGCAGTCACATTTTCGTTCATTGAAAAAATCTGGAACATAAAGCAATTAACTACATAATTTACCAGCAATGTTAAAGAACAATTTTCTGGGGCTGCCTCCTGAAGACTGTATTTACAAGAATTGCTATTTCTGTGTTATTCCAGTTCCATTTGAAAAAACCACCTCTTACAAAAAAGGAACGAAATATGGCCCGTTAGCTATTATCAATGCCTCTACACAAGTTGAAGTGGTTGATGAAGAATATTTGATTACACCGTACCAGATGGAGGGAATCACTACTACAACACCAGTCTACGATCATGAAGCCCCCAATCTTCTCAATAAGCTCGCAGATGCTGTATCAAAATCCGTTAAAGATAAGAAGTTTCCAATTATTTTAGGAGGGGAACATGCTATCTCTGAGGGCGTTTCAAATGGTCTTCTTAAACATTATACTGATCTCTCCGTTCTACAATTCGACGCACACTGCGATCTGAGGCCGGAGTATGAAGGAACAATTTATAATCATGCTTGTGCCATGTTCAGAATCAAAGACAAATGTAAGCTCGCCCAGATTGGAATAAGGAGCATAGCCGAGGAAGAACTTCCATATATAAATAAAGGAAACGTAAAAACATTTTTCATTCATAAATGGCACAGTCGGACACAAGAACTTATTAAAGAAATGCTAAACCATCTCAGCAATAATGTATTTATCACTATTGATCTGGATGGCCTTGACCCAAATGTTATCCCGGGAGTCGGTACTCCTGTCCCCGGTGGATTCACTTTCGAACAAGCTTTAACAATAATAAAAGAAGTAATAATGCACAAAAATGTTGTCGGAGCGGATGTCGTTGAACTTTGCCCAGAGTTAGACGAAATTATCTCTCCATTCAGCGCCGCAAAACTTGCTCACAAAATTATTGCATACCAAACGGCTAAAAAACATAAACTGTCACCCAAGTGAAGATTCTAGTTGCTGGCGGTGCAGGATTTCTGGGCTCACACTTCTGTGACTTACTTCTTAAAAACTCACACTCTGTAATCTGTGTAGACAGTTTTATCACAGGAAGTCGAAACAACCTGAGTGAACTGACAAAAAACAGCTGTTTCAAACTGCTTGAACACAATATTATTGAACCTCTTTATGTGGATGAAAAACTTGATGCAGTAGCCAACCTTGCCTGCCCTGCAAGCCCCAAAGATTACTCAATACATCAAATTCATACTATGAAAGTTGGAGGAATCGGAACGTTAAATACACTTGGTCTTGCAAAAGCTCATAACGCAAAATATCTGCTGACATCCACATCCGAGGTTTACGGAGATCCGCTTGTTCATCCTCAGAAAGAAGACTATAGAGGTAATGTCAATCCAATTGGGATACGTGGTGTCTACGATGAAGCCAAAAGATTTGGAGAAGCGCTCACAATGGCATACCGCCGTACGTACAATCTCGATACTAAAATTGTCAGAATATTCAATACCTATGGACCCCGTATGAGACCTAACGATGGCCGAGCTGTATGTAACTTCATAACTAAGGCATTAAAAAATGAAAATATTGAAGTCTACGGAGATGGGAAGCAGACAAGATCATTCTGCTATGTTACAGATCTTGTTGATGGACTTTATAAACTACTAATTTCCGACGTACACGAACCTGTTAATATAGGGAATCCCATTGAAATCAACATCCTCCAACTCGCAGAGGAAATAATTGAGCTATGCCAAAGCAAATCGAAAATTGTTTTCACCGACTCTTTTCCTGACGATCCCAATCGACGCTGTCCTGATATATCAAAAGCCAAGAAGCTTATTAATTGGGAGCCAAAAATTCTGCGTAAAGATGGTCTGGTAAAAACAATCGAGTATTTCAGGCAAATTTTACACTAAATATAAAAATCTTGACCTTATAAGACATACTCTTTAAATAACC
>JACQRL010000018.1 GCA_016206485.1 Planctomycetota bacterium
AAGAAAAGAGGTCCACCATCAGTTTATAATAAAACTTGTATCCTGGAGCCTCTGAAACGCATCTGGTTTGCTTCTAATATGCCTTGCTCTAAGAGATTAAAGGTTATTTTGCCCTTGTGGCTACCATCTTATGCAAAAGAGTTCGGCGGTCTCCCTTTGGAGGCAGTAAAAGCATTACTAAGAATATCTCATGCCACCATTGACAGATTGCTTAAGACCACTCGCATAGAATACACAAGAAGGGGCAGAGCCACTACTAAGCCTGGCACATTATTGAGAAAACAGATACCTATAAAAACCAACCAATGGGATGAAACAAGTCCCGGCTTCTTAGAAGCTGATACTGTAGCTCATTGTGGCGATAGCATTGCTGGGATATTTGTCTATACGGTAAACTTCACTGACATAGCCACTGGTTGGACAGAACAAAGAGCTGTATGGGGCAAAGGTGAATCTGGTGTATTAGAACAAATCAAAGATGTTGAAAATAACCTACCTTTTGCCTTGCTTGGTTTTGACTGTGATAACGGCGGTGAATTCATAAATCACCATCTGATAAGGCATTTTGCTCAAAGAAACCAACCTGTTAGCTTTACCAGAAGCAGGTCTTATCGCAAAGATGACAACTGCCATATAGAACAAAAGAATTGGACACATGTTCGGCAGTGGTTCGGCAATTACAGACTGGATGAGCCTAAGATTGTTCCTCTGATGAATGATTTGTATAAGTCAGAATGGAGATTGTATCATAACTTCTTTTTGCCATCAGTTAAGCTGGTTGAGAAAAAAGTAGTTGCATCCAAAACTGTAAAGTGCTATGATACACCCAAAACACCTTATCAGAGGGTTTTGGAATCACCTGAAGTACCAATATCTGTTAAACGTTCTCTCAAAGAACAATTTGAAAACCTTAATCCTTTTCAATTAAGAAAAGCTATGGAGAAAAAACTTAAAAAAGTCTTTGATATTTACCATAAGAATAACCTACAATACTAAATAATGCTCCGGTAACATTTACTTATGAGTCAATAGTTGTCTTGTCAAGCCAATTTAGAAATGTCCTAAAAAAATCTATTTGGGGGGATTTGGGGATGATTTTTGGGAAATATCTACATACTAAAATTACCGATATTCTAGCCCTAACATAGCGAAAATCTTGACATCGTTCCCTTGTGTTTCCACATACCCATTCCGAATATTATGTTCCAGAACTTCCAAATCAGGAAGCTGCACTATACGGAATGGTTTGAATCCATCAGGAACCCTTACGCGAAGGTGCACATCAAACGGAATATCTGCCAATTCATCATTAGAATTTAAAATACTAATCAGCATTCGCTTACGGTCTACCTGGTGGAAAAGAACAACTTCTACTGCCTGATGTGCTTTGGCTTCAAACCAGACTGGCTTACGTAACAAAATCCGGATTAAATTTGCAAAGACACGTCTATTCACATCGTAGTCAACAGACTCCAAAGCACCTGTAGCATAAATGACATGTCCCTTCCCGAATTTATTAAAGATAATAGATGGTTCTTTGCCAGACGGACCAGGTGGATTGCTGTGAATAGAAGAGAATGTTTTACCAAAAATATCACCCTTATCAGGATCAGTATAAGGTAGTGTTCTGGTAGCTAAAACTTCTGCACTCCGTGTTTTAATTGAAATCAGGCCCCCAGAGTGTATTATATGATCTTGTGGCGACATCCAATCTTTAAGCCTACTATCCGCTGGTGTGAAATATGCCAGTCCTTTCTGTTCACTTCCTGAAAGGGAAACTCCGAAAACATCAGCAAGCAGGAAATCCGAAGCAGTCGTGCCATCTGTTTTGTTTATTGAGGTCCGATAACTTGCATAAAGAGAGCCTCCTCTTGATACAAAATTTTTTATGGCGTCAACTTCATCCATATCCATGAATAGAACATCGGGTAATACCAGAACCTGATACTTCTTTAGTTCAGACAGGTTGTGTTTTGTTACTATACCAAAGGGAATATGTGCCTGCTGAAGACTGCGACAAGAACCTAACACTGCATCCCAATGAGGCATTCGGTTCATGCCTTGTTCTATCTGTGTAACGTGCTTACCATTTTCTTTAGGGTTAAACCTTGATTCCTGGCTGTAATATACTGCCACATCTGCACATAACTCGCCACCAAGTTCGGATTCATAAGGAGCCATCTTGTCAAATAGTGAACGGATCTGTGTATAGACACCTTCATTCAATGTCCCATCCAGGTTAATAGCATCTATAAACATAAATGCCGAACTGTGTGCAGGGGCTATAAACGCCTGAGTTTCAAGACGCTGTGTGGATTTCATCGTTACATGGTCTGTTAAGTCCAGACACCGGGAGGTGTGAAATTCAAAAGGTCTTTTTCCCGAAAGGCTGAAGAAAATCTTACATACTATAGACTGTTGAATAGCCTCACCATAAAAATCTCCGCTTAAATAGTCACAATGTTCAGCCATACTGAAAGGAACACCTAATCGCCAATCCCATAAAACCGTGGAAAACTGATGAGTGACTGTCATCTTTGGATTTACTGAACGGACCTTCTTTGTTATGACCCCAGAAAATTCATCCAGCCATTTCTCGCGTACCCTCTGAAACCTGACCCATTCAGGATCCTGCCAGTCAATCACACGTGGTGGTTCTTTTCCTTCTTCCCTACGGTAACGGGCAATACAATGCGGGCAATAGCAAATACCCGGCCAGAATGTCATATCAAAAAAGATACCATCACAATCATACCCACTACATATTTCTTCTATCTGAGCAAGGGTAAAATCACGGTAAGGTGAATTCGGACAACATGTGCCATAGCGAACCGTCCATGGCGAGCCATAGGCAATGGTACGCCACTCAGGATGTTCAATGTATGCCCGGTTATTAAAGATTAAACTGTAGTATGCTACAACTGATAATCCGCGTTTATGAGAGAGCTCTAATACCTTTCCAAAGAAATCACGTCCTTTAAGTCCATGGTGCATCCTGCCAACTTTTGTTGGATAATAACACAGACCAACGTGTGAGTTTGCATAAACCATAGCGCAAGTCGCCCCGCCTTTTTCCATTAAGTCAACGTAACGTTCCGGATTTAACTTGGCAAGGAACCTCGTGTCCCAATCCGGAATATGCATATCCACTAAAATCCTGCTCCAGTGCATCTTATACCACATATATTTTAATAAGTCTTTCCTATTATAAGGTAATTTAAAGATACCCTTACGGTGTTGCCATAATATTATCGTATGGTAAAGTCCTAATTTCCATTTTATTGAGGTTATGTTTTGCTACAGTATTAAACATCACCCTTATATTTTCATCAGGCGTCTTGGTATCTACTCCAACCACTGAAATAGACGGTGCTCCTGATTCAATAAGTTTTCTTATATCATCTTCTACCTGTTTAGCAGAAACACCTTGTATTCTCACAGGTCCGTATCTACAGTTCATCTGTAAATTAGGTAGTCCTTCCCTTGCCTTACGTATATCTGAGCCCCAACCTGCTTCAAGGAATTTTAAATTCTTTACTCTTTGATACCCTGGCATTGACTTATCTACAATGCCACAATGATGTATCCCTAAGTTCTTGAATTCTTCACCTAAGATAGAATCATATCGTAATAGAAATTCTTCGTATATCTCATTTGAAACTAAGTCTACTGTGCAGTTACTGGTTGTATAAAGTCTATTGGGTTCCTTAGACGTTCCAAACCTCTTTTCAAAAAACCTTACAACCTTAATAATCATCTCTGTAACAATACTTAAGACCTTATGGGCTAATTCGGGATTAGTATAATAGTCAACAAATAGTTGTTCCCCTCTAATTTTCAGGGCTATATTTTGAACACCTTGCCAATTAATGCAAACCTCTACCTTGCCGTATTTCTCTCTTATTTTTTCTGCATTTTTAATAATCTCATTTAAAGGATAAAACTCACTGATATTTTCTGGAATCTTAAGTTCTTCAATTTCTTTATCATTCAGGTCAGATGTTAAGGCATAAGGTTCATCATTTTCTAAAAAGACCATCTTACAGCCTAATAAGGCAGGTATTGTTGCAATACCATACCCACTGACTACCAGTATGGGTTCTGGATTTGACTCTCCCAGCCCAATATCTCCAAACCGCTCATACAAAATTTTCCTCATCTTGATATCATTCTCTATTCTGTATTCAGGATTAGTATAATGGACCTGATCAAATTTGATTCCATAATTTTCATGCCACCATGAGGCATGAAAACTTATCCCTACAGGTATGGGTCTTTTAGATTCCACCATTTTCTCTAATCTCTCAAAATCTTTACATCTTTATCCTCTCCCGGTGGTGTGTGGTATATCCACTGGTCAGCTATTTCTGGACGGCCCAAATAAAAATGCAGTGCCTTTAATGCCTGGTCTATTATTGTATCTGAATACTTAAACCATATACCATGTCCAGGTAGGATAAAATCGGGTTTTATGCTCTTTATCTTTTCTGCACTGTTAATATAGTCTTTGATATTTGATTCCCAATGGGCATCAATAAGCCCCAATCCTCCATCTTGGTAGACTACATCGCCGTACATCAGATATTTAGTCCCATTTATCGCAAATTCCACTCCCAATGAGCCTGGGGTATGCCCTGGTAGAGACCATACCTTAAACTTTACATTACCAACCTGTAATATGTCATTTTCTTCCAATCTAATGTCTATCTTACAAGTATAAAACTCCGTTTTGAAATTAGGAATGGCAGAACAGGTTCTGACCGGGTCACCATTCTCTACAAAGTCTGCATCATTCTTGTGAGCAGCAACCTTACAATTGTTAAATCTTTCTTCCTTCACCTTTCCGATACCTGCTATATGGTCCGCATGTGCATGTGATACTAATATTATTTTAATCTTATCTAAATCTATATTGTCCTGTTTAATCCCTTCCAAA
>JACQRL010000309.1 GCA_016206485.1 Planctomycetota bacterium
TCTCTATATTAACCATCAACTATGAAAAAGTATACAAGCAACGCATGTTTGTTGCAAAAAATCGCACTTTTGAGCAATCGGATAAAGCTGCGTTTCATTCCATAAAGTAATTCGAAATAGTCAGCTAAAAGGGCAGTTGTTTTACCCCTTGCTGCGAATTCTGATGAATGTTCCCAGGCAAATCAAACAGCTAAGTATGGAAATGAATATGAAGTTCTGTGTACAAGATTTCAATATAATTCCCAAATTCACTTTTCCCAAATGTTGTGCAGTTAAGTTGCCGGAGATGCTAAATGATATTTTTTGCGCGATGTTATTGTATGTTGCTATCGAAATTGTCCCTGCCTGGTTTGAAAGGAAGTAGCTGTCCCTGAAGTTTGTCAATGATCTCACATCCACGGATTTATAACCGAACGACGATGTAGCTATATAGCATGCAGGCTTTCCTCTGCCTTTTTTGTGCCGTTTTGCTGTACTTCCCGGAGGATTCAGTGTTGAAAGTGTATCAGGAATAAATTTTGGAGTTTTTGGATTATTTGAGATCGTTCCGGCTACCGTGATAGTTGCTGAATTGGATGGTTTTGAATAGAGCTCTAATGAACCTGAGATTTTATTTAAAGCTGCGATAAAATATGTGTATGTTCCTGCGTCCACAGTGTCTATGAATTCAACGTTTCCTGTATTAATGCGTCTGGCTATTCTTTTTATGGATGTCAGGGAGCCTGCGTTTCTAATGACTGCGAACTCTGTTTCTATATTTGAGTTATCCGTAAATTCTAAGCTTACTGTATTAAGCGCGGGTGAACTGACAGTCAGATTTGTAGGCGCGTTTGGTATCGGATTAGCTGCAAAGTTGTAGTGGCTGTCGGAATTAGCGCTTGCTTGTCCTATGGTTCCTATCACTCCGGCAGTATATTTAACTGATCCCTCTTTTGATGTTGCGTCGACCACAGCGTCTGTGAGCGCGCCTTGGTAGATAATTATAGATATATTACTTCCGTTGATTGTCTGCTCTGATGTGACAATAAGGGAGAGACTATTCCATTTTATCTTGTCTATCGATCCGGAATCGATTCTTATGACGTTTCCTTCAGATGTCGGGATCACAGAGCTTATCAATGGCGTGTTTGGTATTATCCTCGTTCCGCGTTGATTGCTGAACTGGCAGAAAAGTCCGCTGTTGCTTTGTTGTTTCCAAATGGTCAGCGAGTTGCTCCCGCTTCTTATAACTTGGAATACATCGTCGTTTCTGTATGGGGTGATCGTAGCGCTATCCTGGTTTGAGGATGAAGAAAGATTGCTTCCAAAACTGATTTTACTTCCATTCTCCGGGTTTGGATTTGCATCCAGAAGCGAAAATCTGTCTATTGAACGAGCTGTCCAGTAGATTTGCAAAGGATTAACTCGCTTGTCTGTCCATACAACGTTAAATGAATTGCGTAAAGGATCACATGATATACGCGGATCTGTTTGTTCGCCTGATGCGGTGCATATGGATTGTACCCCATCATTGCTCGCGATAGTTCCCTGTCCCGGTTCTCTTATTAAATTTGAGCTCCATTTTTCCTGCCCGTTTTGATCGATAGCATTGGCGTAAATATCTCCATTATGTACAAATACAGTTATCGCTTTTACTGCTGCGTTTGAAGATGGGATGACAGCTAATTGTTGTTTGTCTGCGGGATTTTTGTCGCCGGAAACCTTGACATTAAAGGGCTCTGAAGCTGTTGAGTCATTTTTTATGCGCTTGATCCAAATACTGTTGTCAGTTGATCGTCTGTAAGCTATGTACAGATCACCGTTTGATGGATCTGTTTTTATGACAGGACTATCAGAGTCGGTTGCAATTGTCTTTCCCCCTGTCCAAGGAGTTAGTATTATGATATTTTCATTAGCTAGAGAGTACCTGAAAGCAATTCCTTTGATTGTAGTTCCATCCTCCCAAACAATAAAATTTGTTGCTGGATCGACTTTATTATCATAAAAAGCAGTCTGGATATTTCTGATGTTTGAATTGGTAAAAAGTATTTCTTCATCTTTCAGCTCGCAGGACGCAGGTTCTATAAATAGTACTTTTAGATCTGCAGAATTTTTAGTGTATGCAATAACTATGCGCGGTGCTGATACGGAATTTTCATCGGGATTGTTCCCGGTTTCTCTGAGGATTCCCTTATTGCCTATCTCTCCATTCTCCTTATATTCGGTTGCGATACCGATGATTTTACATTGAATTACCGAACCGGTCTCTGTTTTGACGATTCGCGCAGAGTTGCCCAGACCGCTTGTAATGGCTGTACAGGTATTATTTGTGGAGTTGCCCAGGATTTTATCTCCGTCACTCCAGAAATAGTTGACTGTATTTACAACCGTATTCCCATTTTCTGTTAGTGCGTTAATAATTTCAGGATTACTTGTATCTGAACTGCCTCTCGATCCTATTTTCAAGGGACTTCCAACCGCGCTTTTTTCTCCCACGAATGTTCCGTAAATGCTATACAAATTGTTTGATTGTATTGTTGACTGATGCGCTATATTAACTCCCTGTACATAGGGATTTGTTGAGACATTGTAAACGCCGACATCGGTAGTTATCAATTTATTGAGGGTAAGACTGTTCCATTCATCAAAAGATGGATCTCCACTGCCAAGGCCAGCATAACTTATGGCGGACATCTGTACGTAAAAGACCACTGTTTGGAGGATAAAGAACAATAAGAGTTTAAAATAAAATCCAAACTCTTTTAGACTGGGTTTTGTCATAGCTATACAAAGGAGCAGACCCCCTCGTAATCGGTTTAGCATTTTGTTGATTATTTCCTAATATTTATTTTGCGCATATTGCCGTGATTTTGCGCCTTTTACGGCAGATCAACCAATAATTCGTTAAAGTCTGTTAACTTAGCTTAAGGCTCATTTCTATGGAATATACAGAGAATGGCCGATATAATGTGCGTCTGTATTGATATGAAACTTTTGATTCCTTTGCTTGTTGTTTCACTGTTTCAGAGCGGAGATTCTGACAGTGGACAATACCCCAAAAAACCGTGGGAGCTTGATTTCAAGGTAACGACAAAACCCACACTTTATAAGAAAGGTAAGGAATATTACTGGTATTTTGTTTATGAGATAAAAAATATTACAGATGTGAAGGTCCCCAACCTGCTTGACATAAGTATGTATGTAGAAATCGGAAGACAATATTTGAGTGACCGTGAGAAAGTGGATATTGAAAGATATAAAAAATTGTATGGAGAAGGCGATATAACAAAACGTGACTATCAGACAGAAAGATTTGGAACTCTCTACACAAACCTATATTTTCCGGATATTGAGATAGAGATCATTGCTATAGATGCAGGACTCAATAACAGAAACAGAGTGCTTATAGAAGAATCAATTGACAATTTTAGAAGCGGTGAGAAGAAGGGGTATAGATGTATTGTTCATACAAGCTATTTTGTTGATGAAGCAGGAATCTGCGGGATATGCGAGATCCCTTTGGAGAAAGTCTATCTTAAGGGGCTGTATCTTAATCCCAGAAATCTTCGAGTTATTTCTCAGATTGAACCTGCGCAAACGCTTCATTGTATCGCAATATTTCATGCAAAAGATGTAGGTTCACAGAAGCTTGATATACAGGTGAGAGGTTTGAGATCAAACATCGATATTTCAAAAATTTCAACAACCGGTATCGAGACTGAAGATAAGCCGAAAGTCCTTCATCTTACATATGATTTCTCAGGAGATCCTTACAACAGACTTGAGGATGTTGTTACGTTTATCGGAAGAAAGTGGGATGTCAGAAGAATAGGCCCGCAGGTCACAAAAGAACAGCTGAATCAGCTGCTCGAACTTCTGATAAGAGCGTATCAGATGGAGAAGAAGTGGGAACGTTCGGAGATCAGCGCTGAAGAGGTGGAAAAACTGAGGTTTCAGGAGGCGATAACAGGGGTTGATATAAATATTGCTTTCAGGGTATTTCAGATAGCGACAGATGTTGGTGTCCCGTATCAGCAGGACAAGGGAATTTTGGAAAATAAAGACCTATTATTCAAAATTCAGGAATGGTGGATAAAAAACAGGTCAAAAGTTAAATATGACTACGCGCAAAATAAATACATTGTTGAAGAAGAAACGAATCCTCAGCCTGAACCGGAACCAGATCCTGAACCTGAAAATACAGAGTCAAATGATTCTAACGAAAATAAAGAAGAAGAGTAACTATAATCGTAATCTACTTATTCCTGACTTCTGTATTCTGACTCCTGATTTCTGTCTACTTTCAGTGATTTTTCACAGCTTATCATAATTTTGTTAAACACTTCCTAAATATATACTGTCCATATGGAAGAAGGCAGAATGACATTTGCTAGCCACCTGAGAGAGCTCAGAACTGTTCTGATTCAGAGCGCTCTCTCCATAATCGTTATGTTTTTTGTTATTTCATACTACAGAGATTTTGCCTTTGACATCTTGTTGTACCCGCATCTGACTGCGGTCAAAATGTTAAATGAGCAATCGTCTGACTTGCGTATTGAGAAGCCGGAATTAATTGCTTATAGTTATGAAGGTCCGTTGATTACATTTCTAAAAACATCTATTTATGGATCTCTGTTCTTCTCTCTCCCGGTTATTTTGTTTTTATTCTGGAATTTCCTGAAAAAAGGACTCTATCCAAATGAACGCTGGAAGATAATGCTTTTTGGCACAATGTCATTTTTTATGTTTATTGCCGGAGTCGCCGCAGGATTTTTGATTTTTCTTCCATATCTCCTTTATTTTCTGACGATTTACAGCTTTCCTGACAAAATAGGGGCAACTTATTCGTTTTCATCATATCTGGATCTGGTGATTTTGCTCACGATTGTTGTAGGAATTATCTTCCAGATCCCGATTGTTATGGCTTTTATCGCCAATGTTGGATGGATGACCTGGAGATCATTTGTGAAATATTGGAGACACTATATTGTTGTCATTTTCATTTTGAGCGCTGTATTGACACCTACCACGGATGTTGTGAGCATGCTTCTTCTTGCAGTCCCGATGGTATTACTGTATTTTTTAGGAATATTTCTAGCATTTGCGCTTGGAAAAAAAGCATGAAAATTAAATATGGAATATTGAATATGGAATACCGAATACCGGAGATGCTAAAGCTATGCATCCTGCTGTAGGAACTATTGCGGTAACCGGGATGCATTCATCCGGAAAATCTCTCCTTATGTCTCTTTTAACAGGCGCTGATTATGCCCAGCTTGCAAGGCCGCAACAGAACAATAAATACTCAGTTAAAGTCCCGCATAGCAATCTTGAAATCCTACATAAAAAGGAAGGGGAGCAAAAAGCTTGTGTTTCACCTTTCATAGACTTTATTGAAACTCCGGGCCTGTCTGCAGAAAATAATGAACAGAATCTTCACCCCCTCAATATACTTAAAAGCGCAAATGCAGTAATAGTAGTTTTGGACGCATTTGAAGCGGGAGCAACTGAAGAACTTCTGCTCAAACAAAGAGAATTTATTATCGAACTGTTTGTGGAGGAAGACAGGAGAATTGCGCAGGGATTTCTTGAAAGATATAAGAAAGAGCAGACCAAAAAACCAAACGACAGGCAGATTCCAAATGCAGTTGAAAACTTAAACTTGATTATCGATAGACTTGGCAGGTCTGATTTTGATCAGAAGGCTATACTTGCCGTTCCGGAAATGAAATTGATAAGTCTTATGCCGGTAATATTTATAGCTAATCTTTCTGAAAGCAATGCAAATGAAAATTTTAAGTCGGCAGATATGGGTATTCCGCTTAAATTTGAGTATGATGTGCTGCAGCTCGATAGCGAAGATGAGCGGAAGCAGTTCTTAAAAGAGTTTGGTATAGAGACCTTAAAAAGCGTCAACCTTGTGAAGTTTATCTACGAAAAATCCGGATTTATAACTTTTTTGACAAGCGGAGATAAAGATGCGACCGGCTGGGGAGTTAGAAAGGGGGCCACTGCCGTTGAGGCAGCAGGGGCGATACATACGGATATCGCAAAGGGGTTTGTAAACGGAGAGATTGTCGGTTGGGAAGATTATGTTAAAGAGGCAGGTCTTGCAAAGTGCAAACATAAAGGGCTTGTAAGAAAAGTTGATAAGAATTATGTAATGAACGATTCAGATATCGTAACTTTTAATTTTTCTCCGCCTAAACGGTAGATACTGCTTTAACTTTTTTTGTTATTCTTATTATCTTTCTCGTTTTGTTTTTTCTTATCTATTTCTTTTAT
The DNA here is from genome assembly GCA_016206485.1 of Planctomycetota bacterium. Lineage (GTDB taxonomy): Bacteria > Planctomycetota > MHYJ01 > JACQRL01 > SBBU01 > JACQRL01. The sequence continues at coordinate 6,265 of JACQRL010000309.1, forward strand.
GACTTCATCAGCCCAGTCGAAAATAACCGATGGCTTTATGTCCGGGATATGCTCTCCGTTTTTAATAACCTCATATTTTACTTTCATGCCTTTTGACTTGGCCACCTCTACGACCTGATCATTTGTTCTTTTCCAGTCCTCATCTTTTTCTCCGACAATCATGTAGATCTGTTTGTCTTTTAGCCTGTCAGGTGATACGGCTTCTTTATCCTGATTTACAAAATTTCCATCAAGAGCTCCCGGAAAAACCACACATCCCGCAAATTTAGTGGAATTCAGGATGAATGTTGTTAACGCGCCTGTTCCTCCATTTGACGCGCCCGCTATAAAACATTTGCTCAAATCGATCGCAGGGATCTTTTTATTGATAAAATTCAGGATAGAATCTGTCAGCTTTTTTGAGTCTTCAATATTATTTGCAAATTTTAGACCTGGTATCTCCATATTGATGATAAAATAATTTCTTTTTGGAGCCTCTTTTTTCCAGAATCTGTTGTGAACAAAATGGACTGCTTCACGTGTTCCCGGACCGGTAGGGAGGCTTATAATTGCCGGATATTTCTTTTTTTTATCGATCTTGGAAGGCTTTAATATCCATAATGGAATTTTTGTTTCACCCTCTTGAAGTTTTACAGTGATCTCGTCCTGAATCAGCGCCGGATCCTGACTTGTATCCTGCAGGCTTGCAAAGAGTGCTGCAGGGATAACCGAGAAAATTAAGGCAACAGCGTAGTTTGTAGACATAAACACCTCCATAAATTAAAAAGCAGGTTAATTGACATATAGTTTAAGATCTGATGAATCTTCATCAGCTTCTCAGACGCTGATATATTTCTTCACTTGCATCTCTCATATGTTTCTATTACAGATTTGATATATATTTTATTAAGAGCTTCTGGCATATTGATAAAAAGCTACAAGATAGACTGAAAACTGATATATAATAGTCAGGTTATGCTTAACAAAATCTATTTGATTCCAAAGAAATCTGTGACATACGCTAAATCACAGACAAATAAGAAAACAGAAGTCAGAATACAGGAGTCAGGGGCAGGCGACAAAAAATCTGCCAAATGTCTGTTAATCGGCTGTTAAATGAAAAAGGTTATACTGGGCTATACAGGAAACTGGGACACAGACATCTGTCTCCATTATCTTAAAAATATCAAAGGATTTAAAGTCATTGCGTTTCATGCCAAATTTAGTGAGCAGGATGTGCATCCGCTGATGCTCCGCTCTGTTCAGCTTGGCGCAGATGCTACTCACATAATCGATCTTACAAAAAAATATTTAAATGACGCTGTTGTTCCTGCCATAAGAGCCCATGTAGTTTATGAAGATTATTATTTATCGATAGCGCTCACGAGACCTTTAATAGTCGAGGAAATGCTGAAAGTTGCCAAGGATGAAGGGTGTGAATACATTGCGCATGGGGCGAGTTTCAGAGGAAACGACTTTGTTCGATTTCATAACCTCGTTACATCCCTCAATAAAGATCTGAAATTGTTGTCTCCATTACAGGAGCTCGGCATCAATAGTATCAGGGACGCGCAGAAATATTCCCAGAATGAGGGTATTCATATTGAAAACAGTATTATGACTGAAGAAAATATCTGGGGAAGCAGCTCAAAATATTACGATAAAGAAGGTCTTAAAAAAGTTGTCCAAACAAAGGCGAAAAGATATGCAAAACCGAGCAGGATCGATTTTGAATTTCGTAATTCGTTGCCTGTAGCTTTTAATGGAAAGCAGTCAACTCTTGATCATATAGTCAGAAGCTTAAATGAAATAGGAGGCTCTTATGGAATTGGATTTAAAATAGCTATAGAAGATACTTTGAGAGGGGGAAAAGAACTGTTTTTATATAAAGCGCCTGCGGGCGATATCATTTACACTTGTCTGAGTAATCTTGAAAAGTATGTTTTTGATAAAGGCACGCTTGATATAAGAAGAACAATGTCAGATAGATATGCACAGCTTATATATGAGGGAAAATGGTTTATGCCTGTAAGGCACGCAATAGACAAGCTGTTTTTGTCGATGTCGAAGTTTTTGTCGGGAAGGGTATCGATAGAACTTTCAAATAATTCTGTACAGATTAAGGATATTGAGTCTAAATACTCTTTGCTGTAGAATAACTCTGGAAACAAGCGTCAAAATTCAATAAAAGGAGTCTAATTGGGCTTTTTGAGGCCATTTTATGAAAAAGCTTTTATTATTTTTAAGCTCCAATTTATTAAAATCTCCAGACAGCTGATATATAATATACACAGGATCTATCTCAAAGGCGTGTACGCATAGTATGTTAAAAAGTAAGCTATTATTTTATCTGGGATTAGTCTCCCTGATACTCTGTCTGACTACTCTGCTGGTAGTAAAAAGCAAGAGAGCAGGCAAGCATCTTGAATCAGTTTTAATAAATAATGAAGATGTGTTTAAGTTGATAGAAATCAATGAGAAGCATTCCAAAGGATCTAATGATGATTTGAAGAGACCGGAACTGAAAGCTAAATCTCCCTTATTTGGCGAGTCTAATGAAGATGATGAGTCAAAAAGACTTTCTCAGAACTATCCATCTTACGAGCCGAATAGTCCGGTGAAATCCAATGTTGTAAGTGAGACTGAATACAGCAAGGAAGTTAAGAAAAGAATAGCCACGATAAAAAAGGATTGGGAAGAGGCGGATGTTTTCGACACCCCTATTGATAGCTATTTATTATTAGGCAAGATTAAAAATGCAAAGCAGGTCGTAGATTATATTGAAGGCAAGGCAGAAAATCCTTTAAAAGAAGATATAAGGGAATTAAAAGTTGAGAGTAATGGAGTTGTAACCCTCGGGCCAAGCACATATGGTGGTGCCGCAGAGCAGAATGAAAATTCATCCGGCTCGAGTAATGGCTCAAGCCAAGGATCAACCGGCCAGCCGACCAACTGGGGAATACCCGGGATAATACAGGCAAACATAGATATCAACACCGGAAACATGGAGGTAGGCTGGGGTGGAAATGGAATGAATATTGAATATCAGGGGACATCCACTCTTGAGTCTCAAAGCTCTGAAAGCCTGATATACAATATAGGTGGCGCTGATAAGAGGGTGATAATGGGGATGAATCAGGTTGTCGAAGAACTCATTATTAAAAATGATCAAGTGACAGGAAATTACAATGCGTGGTACAAGCTTTTCATTCAAAAGTGGGTAAAATGTATAGATATAGCTACAGATGGTTATATTGAGTTAAGAGATGCAAATGATAATTCAGTAATGAAAGTTGGAAGGCCGGAGGCTATTGATGCCAA
>JACQRL010000346.1 GCA_016206485.1 Planctomycetota bacterium
CCATATAACCTCTATTTATAAGATAATTAATGTTGATTCTGAGATTGTTATCCAGGCAAATTCAGATTTCGCCTTGGTAGATGGTGTAGTGAAAAAATATGAAAGTAAACCTCTTAAATTGATAAGCGGTAGGCCGCACGTGCTCAGCTCCCTTATAAGAGATTTCCAGTATCTTAGTCCTGGTACATACGTTTCGAGCATAAAAAAAACATATTTAAACGTTAAAAATCAGGAAAAAGTCAAAAATTTCAAGGTAGTTATAGATCCCGGGCATGGAGGGAAGGATCCGGGCACAAATTCCGGAGATTCACAGCTCATTGAGAAAACCCTTACACTCGATATTTCCATGATGATAGATGATTTTTTAAAAAAAAGAGGGTTCCAGGTATTTCTATCAAGAAGTAATGACAGGACGTTATCGCTGGAAGAGAGGGTTGCTTTTTCAAAATCTTTAGATGCGGATCTTTTCGTTTCGATCCATTGCAATTCTTCCTCAGATGAGCAAGTAAGCGGTTTTGAGATATTTATTAAAAAGAAAGTTTCTGATAAAAGAATATTAACTTTGGCAAGGTTTATCAGAGAGGGGCTAAGTTTTCATCTCAATGTACCCGACCGAGGTATTAAAAGAAAGAACTTTTACGTGATAAAAAATTCCAGATGTCCTTCTGTCCTGGTAGAGCTTGACTTTATTACTAATGAAACTGTAGCGAAACATTTTAAGGATGAAAACTACAAACGTGATGTTGCAAATGCAGTTGCTGATGGAATAATCAGATATTTTAATTACATAACAGATTGAAGTATATTATTGCCTTTCTGGTTGTTTTGCTTGCCGGGTGCGGAGGTTCTCCATCGCTTACAAGCGAGGTTGCCCTTGACAGATACAATGCTATCAAAGAACTTGAATTGGATTCTGCAGAAAAAATCCTTTTAATTACGGGTTTTGTCAGTGATAACAGTAAACTTGTCCGGCTCGGAGTTGTCGAGAAATTCTATGAAGTGAAGCAGTTTGAATATTTAGACAAGCTTGCTCCGTTACTGGATGATTCTGCCTGGGAAGTAAGGCGCGAAACAGCAAAGCTGTTCTGTATCAAAAAGCATTACAATTACTTTGATAAGTTAAAAAATATATCTGTTACTGATGAATCCGATCTGGTTAGGGCTGAAATAGTCAAGAATGTTCTACAATTTGACGACAAACGGAAGGATATCTTTTTATTTCTCAATGATCTTGTAAATGACCGTTCTCCGGTAATCAGGCATTATGCCGCAAAACAGCTCCAACTGATTAAGCAGTGATTTCGATGATCCATAAGTTGTTTGTAAAGAAACAGATCTGCTATGATGGTTCACAGATTGAAAGTCATTGGGGATACAAAAACTTTGGTCTGGAAGGGGACAGTATTATTAGTTTTATGGGAAAATGCGATATTAAATTCAACAACATAAAAGATTTGGAGGATAAGATGAAAGGTGCTAAGATTTCAAGCCCTTTAATGCTTCATTTTATTATTGAACATTTTTATATGGATGTGCCGACCGCAGTATTTGTACAGCGATTATTTGCCTGTATTGTTAAGGATGAGCTTGAAAGTCTTGCCAAAAGGAGGCTGCAAAGAAATGGTGATGACTTGTATCTAAGTGGACGTAAACTTACAATTTCTGTGGCATCTGGTTCACTGTTTTCGTCAAAAATCCATTTCGGCATAAACATTGAGGAAGCAAAAGATGTCGATGTTTCAACAATGGGGCTTAATCAGTTAAAAGTTGATCCTGTAAAGTTCGGCAGGATAGTAATGGATAAATATGCCGAAGAGTTCAGGTCGTCGAAAGCCGCAAGTGTTAAGGTAACAAAACTAGATTGAAGACAGTCCTGAATATTATTATCAGAGTTGCAATTGCGGTTGTACTTCTTTATCTCGTGATCAGACAGATAGATTTGGACAAGGTGTTGCGATTGGTTGCAGATTGCAATATATTTTTTCTGTTTGCTGGGATACTGACAGTGCTCACACATATTTCACTGAATTCATACAGATGGTATATAATCGTTCGCACACTTGCAGATAAAATTCCTTATAATGTTACATTTAAGATTACCTACCTGGGCACTTTGATGAATAATTTTATGCCCGGATCTGTCGGAGGCGACCTTGCAAGGGTTTATTGGGTCATAAAAGAGCAGGCAAAAAGAATTGCTCTTGCAGGATCAGTGATAGCTGACAGAATACTTGGATTGGCGACCATAGCCACGCTGGGATTTATTGCGTCGTGGTGGATAATGTTTAATCCTGAATTTAACTGGTTAAGCATATATACGTGCATCATATTTTTTCTTTTTTGTTTTGTTGTTTTCGTGTATTTCAATAAGAAGATCCGGGAATCTTTCCTCGGCAATATAGTAAAAAAGTTTATACCGTTTAAAAGACAGTTTTATGAGCTCGATGACGCCTTTAAAAAACTGCGTTTTTCAGGAAAGCAGTTAAAATTCGCATTTTCAGTGTCATTGGTGTCGCAATTATTGTTAATCTGTACGCTTTATATGTCAGCAAAGGCGTTGAATATTAAGGAGCTGGAGTTTTCATACTTACTCTGTGTGGCGCCGATAATTTTTCTTATTACTGCTGTCCCGATTTCAATCGGAGCAGTCGGTGTACAGGAAGGAATTTTCTTTTATTTCTTCGGATTTGTTGGTGTTACCCAAAACTATGCCTTTGCTATGTCGATAATATACAGAATAATAGTTATTGCTGCCACGATTCCTTCTGTGTTTGTTCTATTTGCGCCTCTTCGGAAGAAGTAGTTCCAATTCGCGAATTTATCTCATTGATCTGTTTTGTTATTTTGTCCAGCCTCTTATTTGTTTCATTCTGGTCTAAATGCAGTGTTTCGCGTATTCTTATGAGAACGCTGAGGCGTTTTCGAAGCTTCATCATTTTGTAGTCTCTCTGGATATCAAGAAGCGAGAACTTATCCTGTTCCAGCATTCCGATTTCTGAACTGATTAGTTTTATCTGGTTCTGCATAGGATGTTTCTGTTTTGTAGTGAGAAGTACATAATATATTTCACGGCCATATTCAATGGCCTGTTTTCTGTATTCCCCCTTTAATTTTTTTATTTCCTCTTCTGTTTTGCTTACATAATCTTTGTTTCCTGCCTGGAGTAATTTGAGTTCTTTTTCAAGAGATTGTTTTTCCTCTGTAAGAAGCTGTTCATGTCTGAGTAGCGCGATCGATTCATCAAGTTCTTTTTTAACTGCGAGAGAATCAGTATCAACAAGCAAATCCTTATATGAATCATATTTCTTCATAATATTTAGAGATATTTCGCTCAATTTGTTGATGCGTCGTTTGTGTTGTTTGGAAATTGACTGGGTCAGACTGCTTTTACGCAGTTTGAGTTTGATTCTTTCGACAATGTATTTGCCTTTTCTGCTCTCCAAATGCTTGAGCTGTTCTTCATCCTTAAATAGTTGGTCATCAATTGATGAAATCTCCTTATATTCCTGCTTCAGTCCTTCAATTTCGTTCTTTTTGGCATGCTCATATAGTCTTACGGTGAACTCAAAAGATGAGCTTTCATATTCTCCGTGTAAATGCTTATTTATATCAGAAATTTCCTGCGCTTTTGTGCTTACCTCCTGAAGTCTTGCCTCCTTTTCACGAATCGTCTCGATTTTATTGCTGATTGACTCTATCTGTGTTTTCGCATTGATGAGGTTTTGGGGGGGTGTCAGTGAGAGTATTCCCGGCGCGATATTTAGGACGGCGCTGGTGAGTTCAAAATACAGGTTATTGAGAGAAGTCTCTCTGTCTTCAATAACCTTTCTCTTTTTCTCTATTTCAATGTAAGAATGCATAGCCGCATTATATCTATTTAACTTTTACTGCAAATCGAAAACACTTATGAGAGGTTTAACAAATACTTCACACAAATTTTACAAATTCTTGACCGCACACCTAAGACTAGACAACTTGCTGACTACAAGACTACAAGACTACAAGACTATGGGACTATTATAAGACTGTTTAAGACTTGTTAGACTCATTAGACTCGTTAGAATCCTTATTCATTATATGAAAAGTAGATCATATGAGTGCTGCATTTTAGGGGCTGGTCCTGCGGGATTCGGCGCGGCTATTGAGCTGATTAAAAATGGCGTAAAAAGCGTCGCAATTATAGATAAAAACAAAGTTGTCGGAGGTCTTGCAAGGACTGAAACATTCGGAGGAGCCAGATTTGACGTGGGCCCGCACAGATTTTATACCAAAAGCGATGAGATTAATAAATTATGGAAAGATACACTTGGTAAAGATTTTATTCCCGTTGAGCGCCTTACAAGGATCTATTA